>NZ_JBLZFX010000049.1:0-42083 GCF_050753345.1 Alkalinema pantanalense CENA528
TATTCGCTAATATCGTTCACTTGCTTTCCCTGCTGTCGTAGTCGAATCGCTTGCTGGCGCAGGTAATCTTGCGTTTCGATGCTGAGATGTCGGGCATCCGGTTTATCCATCACAAACCTCCTTGTACCTCTATCCTGATCATAGCTCCACTTTAATTGTCTTTCGCCTAATACTTTATTGCCGAGGTAATAGGATTGATTTCATCAGCATACCGCAGAAGTTTTGAGGGGTAGCAATACGCACTAAAAATATAACTAGCGAATGAAATGGATAAAGACTATTAGGCTGACCCTCTAAAAATTAAGAAATTCAAAAAGAAACCGTTTAACTATGTAAATTGAAAACTAGAAAAATCTGTTGCTTTAACTAGAAAATCTACAGTTTTTTGATATTTCTCACCCGTAAAGAGGGGTATGTAAAAGTTAAGTGCTGGTTGGGTTTGAAATGAATCATTAATTATGACAGTTAAACTGCTCAATTTTTTCTTCGAAAACAGGTCAAATATTACAAAGTTAGCGAAAAGAATAATTATTAGTCAATCCACCCTAGGAGTGATATAGAAACTAAAAGGTGAGTAGAAATTTTTTGAATATGTTGTCTGCATATTTATTTGCTATGCATTTGTTAAATACCCGTTAATCTCTATTTTCAATCTGTATTGTCTGAATTGTTCTCAAGGAAAATCTCAAAAATTGGCCATAATTGAATTCAAAAAGCGAATGAATCCATTTTCTGATTAGAAAGTGTCAGGTTTGATGATGACAGAAAATCACATGGCTATTCCTGTTAGTTTCCATAGGAAAATTATTCACGAAATAAATTTTCATGAAATAGAGATCGAATAAAAAGTAAATGCAGAAAAATAAACGGCTATGTTGTGCAGGGCTGCCTATAGTAATTAAATGGCTTAAGGTCGCTATTATCGAGTCTAAAAATACCTGGTGTAGCTTTAATCAACTGACCAAAATCAGTTGCTGACAAGGGGAGTCGACATCACAATGGTGTCGTTACTTCTAACTAGTACCTTCTCGATAGAAAATTCTACCGATATCCTGAAGTGCTGTCAATTGATCATTGCGAAACTTGAGATATTACGTCCAAGAAAACATAATCTTTTTGTGTGAAAGAAGAATTATAAGAAAATACTTTTTTAGCTCGAAGTGTCGATCGCTGTGTCGATCGCTCAAAGTTCTCAGGTATTTAGTCAACTAGGGGGTTTAGCCCTGAGGGCGTCAAACCAGTCAGTATTTCTGGAACGATGTACGGGGGATGAACTGGCTACCTGGACTGGCTATATTGCAGAACTGGCTATATTGTTTTACGACTAATTCCCACAATTTAATCTCCCCTGACCCATCCCGACCTAATTGGCCCAAATTTCCGTTGAGTTGAATCGGATTAAATTTAAGGCATTTGTGTAGGTGCTTGTAGCGTTGGGACTTGAGCAATAGGGGCGTTGGTTAGTGCTATGAAAAAGTGTGATTCTCGATCGCTGGGGCTTTGGAGGATTTAGAGGATCTAAGTTCTCGATCGAGGACTCTATCCATGATCCATGCAGTGGGGATCGGATGATTCTGAAATTGCAGCCATTGTGCAAATTGTGTAACAACGGTAAATCCTTGGTAAATCCGTGTTAGAGGCAGCTCGAGATGGCTCCTATTGAGAATCGCTAACGGTGTCTTGCTGTTTTTTCTCCGGAATCTATTGACCGTTAGATGGTGGATGGCAGAAAAAGCCTTGGCGCATCACAGCTAGCCGGATAAGCTACCGTTCCAAATCTCTACACCAACACGATCGAGATACTCTAACGCTGCACGAATTTGAGAAGCTTCTCCCTCTAACATCAAATCAAACCAACCGCCACCACGAGCCTTTTGATCCAGGATGGCTGCCTTGATATTGACCATCAAGTCATAGTCCGTAATGAGCTGATAAATGACGGGTTCTTGATGGAGTGTTTGGGGAATTTGAATCCGAATGGAATGTTGCATGACGGTTATCTGTAAGGCTATCGAGGATTGGATCGATAGATTATTAATCTACGATAAGTCGGTCGGAATACCGTTGTTTATGTCTTCTCATACTAAATGAGGTCACTGAGGACGTCAATAGTCAAAACCCAATTTTCCGATCGGTAAACCGGGGTTTATGGCAAAATCGGTGACAAGTCTTATGGAAGGGGGATTCTGGGGCATTTGCGATTGAGACAACTTTAAACTTGTTGACTAAAAGAGTATTCCAGTCCCTCAAAACGAAGTGTTACTAGGGAAAAGCAGCGAGTATCGTAGAGGAACGTCTTGCAGGATGTTGCTGAGGCGTATTCTGTGTCTTGCCATTGCTTAACCATGATGAACTGGAAATCCAATCCCAAAACAGTTCAGCGCCTAGGACTGCTTCTACTAATCGGATCCGGCCTCGAAGTCCTAGCCCGCATTGGCGGTGAATTTCTCTGGTTCCAGGAGGTGGGATACCTCACACCCTGGTTACAGCGCACCCTGACGCAGGGTGGGATTGGGCTCATTGTCTTTGGAGTAACCGCTAGCTATCTACTGGCTAACCTACGTCTTGCCCGTCGCTGGAAATATCCCGATCTACCCCCCGTGCAACCTCGCTTTCCAACGGCGGCCAGTCCCCAGCCCATGCCACCCGATCGATCCATTCAACCGACCTCTCTACGGTGGCCTATCCTATTTCCCTTGGCTGGGGGGGCTAGCTTGGGAATGATCGCGCTCCTATGGCATTACGGCAATATTGCCTTCCAGGGTTTGTACCAGGCAGCCTCTGATCAATTTTTAAGGGTGCCTACCCGTTTTCAGCCAGAAATTTTAGGGGCAATTCTGACCCAAATGATTTCCCACGATTGGGCGATCTGGCTCAGTTTAGGAAGTATTGTAGCCATTTTATGGCAGCCTCAACGGGTCTTAAAGGGATTGGCGATCGTTCTATCGGCGATCGTGGCGCTCATTCTATCTCAGCATTGGGATAAGTTTTTGCAAGCCTTCTATGCCCATAGCTTTAACGTACAGGATCCCGTTTTTAATCAGGATTTTTCATTTTTTATTTTACGTTTACCGATCGCGCAGTTATTTGAATTTTGGTTGACGGGTTTAGCGTTCTTTGGATTTGTCTCCGTTGCATTGGTTTATCTGCTCTCCGCTAATAGTTTAAGTGAAGGCAAATTTCCAGGATTTTCCTGGTCACAAAAGCGGCATTTATACGGTCTCGGTAGCGTTCTCATGGGGGTTGTCGCCTTGGGTTATTGGCTCAGCCGCTATGAGTTACTGTATTCTTCACGGGGGGTTACCTTTGGCGCAAGCTACACTGACCTGACTGCCCAACTGCCTGCGGATACTTGGTTAAGCTTACTGGCTGGAGCGATCGGACTTTATTTTCTTTGGCGTGCTTGGTTTTGGCCGCAGGAACCGTCTAGTCGGCGGCGCGTGGTTTATCTCATTGGAGTATATTTGGCATTAGCTGCCTTATTGGGACAAGGATGGCCTGTTCTGGTTCAGTCGTTAGTGGTGCAGCCCAACGAGCTAGCGCGGGAACAGCCTTATATTAAACGCACGATCGCGCTGACCCGCAAAGCCTTTAACTTAGATAATATTGAGGTGCAGCCGTTCAATCCCCAGGGCAAGCTAACGAAAGCCGATCTAAAAGCCAACGATTTGACGATTCGCAATATTCGGCTGTGGGATGAACGACCTTTGTTGGAAACCAATCGCCAACTGCAACAGATTCGATCGTACTATCGCTTTCCCGGCGCTGACATTGATCGCTACGAGATTTCTGAAACGACCACTCAATCTACGGTAAATTTATCGGCAAAACCATCAACAAAACCATCGGAAAAAAAATTAGAAAGCTCATCGGTCAAATCATCAACGACCTTATTGGAAAGCCGAGAACAACGACAAATTCTGATTGCAGCGCGGGAACTGGATTATGCCGGAGTGCCGAAGCAGGCACAAACCTGGGTCAACCGGCATTTAATTTATACCCATGGCTATGGCTTTACCCTCAGCCCGGTTAACACTGTTGGGGGAGGGGGTTTGCCGGAATATTTTGTCAAAGATTTAGGTGTGGGTCCCGGTGGTTCCCTTTCCACCTCCAGCGAAGCGATTCGGAACAGTATACCGATCGGGCAACCTCGGATTTACTACGGTGAACTGACCAGTAACTATGTCATGACCGGAACGCAGGTGCGGGAGTTGGATTATCCCAGCGGGAGTGACAACGTTTACAATACCTACGATGGGCAGGGGGGCATTCAAATTGGCATGGGCTGGAAGCGCTGGTTATTCGCCAAATACTTGAATGATTGGCGGATGGCGATTACCCCTGAATTTTTGCCGCAGACGCGCTTACTCATGCGGCGGAACATCCACGATCGGATTCAAGCGATCGCGCCGTTTCTTCGCTACGATCGAGATCCCTATTTAGTCGTTGCAGATGTAAATGCTGCTACGACCCAGACTTCCAATCCAGACGTTTCCTCCAAGCAATCTCCTAACTATCTTTACTGGGTGATTGATGCTTATACGATCAGTGATCATGCACCTTACTCAGATCCGGGAGACGATCAAATTAACTACATTCGCAATTCTGTTAAGGTTGTGATTGATGCCTATAACGGGTCTGTTAATTTCTACATTGCCGATCCGACTGATCCCGTTATTCAAACCTGGGCAAACATTTTTCCAACCTTGCTGAAACCTTTGACAGCAATGCCAGAACCCCTGCGACAACATTTACGGTATCCGATCGACTTTTTTAACATTCAATCTAAACGCTTGATGACCTATCACATGACCGATCCCCAGGTCTTTTATAATCGGGAGGATGAATGGCAAATTCCCACGGAAATTTACGGCGATAAACCTCAACCCGTTCAGCCCTACTATCTCATTACCAGTTTGCCCACGGAACCCTTTGAGGAATTTCTCTTACTGCGCCCCTTTACCCCGCGCCAACGTACCAATTTAGTGGCTTGGTTGGCAGCGAGATCGGATGGTGTGCATTATGGTAAATTGCTGCTCTATATTTTCCCGAAGGAGCGGTTAATTTATGGGCCGGAGCAGATTGAAGCCCGGATTAACCAAGATCCCGTCATTTCCCAGCAGATTTCCCTCTGGAATCGTCAAGGATCCCGCGCTATTCAAGGGAACTTACTGGTCATTCCGATCGAGCAATCGCTCCTCTACGTCGAGCCTTTGTATTTGGAAGCCACCCAAAATAGTTTACCGACCCTTGTGCGAGTCATTGTGGCCTACGAAAACCGAATTGTGATGGCTCCCACGCTCGATCAAGCCCTTAAAGCTCTATTCCAAGCCCAGAAACCATCGCAACCCCCATCACAATCGACGATCATACGTCCAGTAGAGCCACCGAACCAACCGTAACGACTAGCGTAATGACTATGACACGATCATTCCTATTGCATGACTATTGCAACGTGACAGCAGCACATTGAATCGGTAATACTTCCTCCAGGGTCAATGCGCGATCGGTGGTAATGTGACCATCGCAGCAAACGGTGCTGAAGAAAATGGGCTGTCCCAATTGCTCCGAAAAATGTCGTTCTAACAGTAAGCGCGAGGTAATATCACCGAGCAACTCTGAAATATCTTTGGACAGAGGGGTTTTATCATCTTGGTGGGTGACTCGGTAGGGAAAGGTCGTTTCTCCAACAATCCGTTTTACCGCTTGGTCAAAGGCATCAGGCTGGAGATCGAGAAAAGCTTGAGCCTGCTGCGCAAGAAATTCATAGGCTGTGGGAAACCGTTGACGAATATTGTCGAGGTGATCCTGGGTTAAATACACCTGTCTTGCAGTTTGACAATCCATAAGCAATGAACCCTGAAAATAATGTTGATTAGGAGTATCGACAATCCATCAATACTGGCAATGTTGCTAAGTCAATGGACAACTTAATCGAAAATGAGAATCCGTGAGAACACAAATTCATGGAATGCATTCTTCGATCGTGCATCGTTGCTTTTCTTAGCATTTGTTAACTCCTCACCCAAATCTCCCAAAAATCGACAGAATAGTGGCTGGAGTGAAACCATCCTGATAATATGGGAATGATTATCATTCCGCAACTGTTCACTCAAAAACGCTTACCTAACGTTTCCCGGTGGTGTCCCTATGGTATCTAGTACAACGGCGTCTCCTACAAGCCAGACTTCGGTTCCGGTCACAGTTCTGACCGGGTATCTTGGTGCGGGCAAAACCACTTTGCTGAACCGCATTCTGACCCATGAGCACGGCAAAAAAGTGGCAGTGATTGTCAATGAATTTGGCGAAGTGGGGATTGACAACCAGTTGGTGATTGATGCGGATGAAGAAATTTTTGAAATGAATAACGGCTGCATCTGTTGCACTGTCCGAGGGGATCTGATTCGGATTATCGGCAATTTAATGAAGCGGCGGGATAAATTTGATCATTTGGTGATCGAAACGACGGGATTAGCCGATCCGGGGCCCGTGATTCAAACGTTTTTTGTGGATGAGGATGTGCAGGCGCAAACGAGCCTTGATGCGGTCGTCACGGTGGTAGACGCCAAGCACATTCACCAACACTGGGACGCCGACGAAGCCCAGGAACAAATTGCCTTTGCTGACGTGGTTTTGATTAATAAAACCGATTTGGTCTCACCGGAAGCCTTGGCGGATTTAGAGCAGCGCATTAAGGCCATGAACGCGATCGCGAAGGTCTACCATACCCAAGATGCGGCGGTGGACATGGATGCGATTTTAAGCATCGGGGCCTTTGACCTTGATCGGACATTGGAAATTGAACCGGGGTTTCTCACCGAAGAGCACGAGCACGAGCATGACGACTCGGTGGGTTCCGTGGCCTTGGTGGAACCGGGAGCCGTGGATGCAGAGCGGTTGAATACCTGGTTGAGTCACCTACTGCAAACCCAAGGGCCGGATATTTTTCGGATGAAGGGGATTTTGAACGTCGCCGGGGCCGATCGCCGCTTTGTCTTTCAGGGAGTGCATATGCTGTTTGATGGCAGACCCGATCGGCGGTGGAAACCGGAAGAAGTGCGAAAAAACGAACTGGTCTTTATCGGACGGAACTTGAATGAAATGCAACTCCGTGAAAGCTTCCAAGCCTGCTTAGTTTCATGACCCAAACTAGATTGATTAACGTTATTGCAATCGCAATGTTAAGTGAATGACAGCATTTAATCTGCAATGGCAGACCATGCTAACGGATTACATTACGGCGATCGCTTGGTCGCCTAATTTGTCTAGCCTAGCAGCCGCGTCCGCAGCGGGAGACGTATTATTTTGGCCGGACTGTAAAGATTCAACGCCCATTGCGTTATTATCTTCCCAAGAACGCACGATCGAGGGATTAGCCTTCTCCTACGACGGACAGTTCTTAGCCGCAGCGGGACAGGCGGGAACCGTCTATCTATGGCGCACCCAAGACGTGACCCAGCCCGCCCTGACCCTTGACGCTTCCGGGCAGTGGATTGAGCAGCTTGCTTGGAGTCCCACTGCAAACTTATTTGCCTTTAGCGTTGGTAAAGCAGTTCAGGTCTGGGATCTCGATCGTGGGGTAAAAGTCGCTACGTTAGCCTTCGATCGATCCTCCGTTCTCGATTTACATTGGCATCCCAAGGGCGAATATTTAGCCATTGCAGGCTATCGGGGCGCTAGAATTTGGGCCGTAAACAATTGGCAGCAGGAAGCCCCAGCTTTGGAGATTGCATCGGCAACACTCGCCCTACGCTGGTCACCCGATGGTCAATATTTAGCCGCTGGAAACTTCGATCGGACGATTACCGTTTTGCCCTGGGGCGAGCGCGATCCTTGGCTGATGCGCGGTTTTCCAGGCAAAGTCCGTAAGCTCGCTTGGTCAATCCCGGCCATGGCCGGGGAAGCTCCTGTCTTGGCCTCCGTCAGCGCAGAAGGCGTCGTTCTCTGGGAGCGGGAGGCTGAGGGCGGCTGGGCTGGGGACGTGGTGGATTTGCACGAAGGCACGGTGTTAGACCTCGCCTTCCATCCCCACTGGCCGATGCTGGCCTCTGCGGGGCAAGATGGAGTGGTGCGGCTCTGGACTCCGTTGGATGGGGCGATCGCGCCACTAGCGGGTGCCGCCCAAGGCTTGACCCACCTCGCTTGGCAACCCACCGGAGATCGCTTAGCGGCAGGGGGACAGGCCGGAGAACTCTTGGTTTGGGCCATCAACGATGCGCTTCTGGATTCCTAAGCTCTGGTAAAGAGGCTACAGAACCCTTTCCCAAAAGTCCGCTACTTGAACTTGAAAAAATCTGCCTGTAGAAGCGATCGATAAAGACTAAACAAACCGCCGTTAAAATATGCCAAATAGCATGACCTTGCAACCAATGCAGATCAGGGTTACAAGTGATGCGATATAGATCGAAAGACCACATTAAAAATGCGGCTGCGAATAGCGTGATAATAATCCAGAAATCTTGATAGCTCGCCGTTTTACCTTTCAGATATAGATATATTTCCGCCACAATCGTTGCTGCAAGTTCAAGACCAAAAATCGTCCGTCCCCACTGCAACGAGATTCCTAAAAATAATGTCGATCCCAACACCCCACCCAGCCACATCCAAGGAATCCCATGGATTGGGATCATCCCCGATCGCGTACAATTCAGTACCAAGACCCAATTTGACAAAAGAAACATGGACAATAAATCCAAGAATTGCGCCGAGGGTGTATAGGCTGCATGGTAGGCAAAGGATGCCAGACCGAGCAGAATTCCGATCGGGCCTAAAATCTCCACAAAGCCCTTAGATTGATCAGGATTTGCTTTATCCGGGTGTCTCACACATAATCCAATACCCACCAGACTGTAAGCCAGACTAGACCAAGCATTAGCAGGCTCCATAATCCAAGCGCATACATGGGCTTCACAAAATTGAGGGGCAGGATGCTGGAACTGATGCCATGGGCAGAGAACTGTTAATAATTGTGGGAGGGATAGGGCGATCGTTGAATCTCCAAGGGATATCATCGTTGATGGGTTGGAGGGTGAGAGGGTTGGAGGGTGAGAGGGTTGGAGGGTTGGAGGGTTGGAGAGATAGGGGATTTTGTTGCTTAGTCAATCCTCGATCATGGTATAGAAATGTTGTTAGCTCGCAGAAAAATTATCAGTTATCCGTTGGCTGTTGCATTGCTCTGATCAATTGTGTACCAGAGCCGGATAACTGATAATGACGTTCATTAAAACTAGTTGTGGGTAACTAGATTATCGATTACTCGATCGGGGTCGATGTTGTGGTCAATCATTAACCTACAGGTTACGATTGATTGTCGCATTGTATTTCTTACCGACTTTATTGCAGGTTGGAAAGTTGACATCGCTGTCCGTTGCTTCAAAGTTGATCCACTCTCCGTACAGTTGTACTTTGTAATGAACTTTAATCTTGGTTAAGTCATCATTTTCAGCATTCTCAATATTTTCACCGTCGCGCACGACGTAGTTGGCTGCACCCGCTGGTACTTCCTGGTCTTGGAAATCCTCATTGAGCCAACGACCTTCCTGGTTTGACCACAGTTCAAATTTTTTGACAGTGATAGGAACTGCTTTGCCATTGTGGGTCACGTTATTCGTCACTGTAAAGATAGCGTCTTTACAAGCACTCCCTAAAGCCTGGGCTTTTTGCGGTTGGATGGTCAAAGGCGCAAACAAGGTTAGCAAAGAAGCTGCACTCAATACCAATGCTTGAGAAGAAATTCTGGGTTTCATGATTTTGAACCTCACTAGTCATTTAAGATTTGCAGAGAAATAAGAAAAGTATTCAACCCAGTAACTAGGGTTTAACGAGATCCTTGGGATCGATCGCGGCGATCGGCTTGCCCGTACCCGGTTGAGTTAGACTGGTTTGGGACTCTTTGAACTCTTGAAACACTTCTTTGCAGAAGGGAATGGGATACTTTTCTGCGCAATATTTCTTGACTTTCTCGCGACATTCCTGCCTTGCTGCGGGCGTATCAAGGCTCTGACAGTATTCCAGCTTAGAAACAATGTCCTGCTTGGCTTCCGCTGGCCCTGCAAAGGCGGGAAGTGTAACCGCTCCCACACCCAGTCCAAACAAACTCATGGTTAACAAAGGTAATGCAACAAACTGTTGTTTCAATGTCAGTTGTGTGTTCATCGTTTCAACTCCTAATGGATTGATAACTCCATTACAACCAGCCCAAAGTTGAGTTTGTGGATAGGATAAAGGTGGCTTTGGGTTGACTTTGAGGTAACTTCGGGTTGATCAGTGGCATTTTTTTGGACAGTAGAATTGGTACAGTGGAATCAGTTTCGTGCTTCTGTCTCGTGCTTCTGTCCCGTGCTTCTGTCTCCTGTCCTATGCTTCATTTCGTGCTCTGTGAGGCCAAGCTGCTATGCCCCGATCGCTCAAAGTTGCACCAGACCAACTTCCCAAGGTTCATCTGGCTATTCAGCGCAAGGGCTACCCCAGCCAAAAACAATTTGCTGCCGATGTGGTGCCATCTCTTTCTACCGTTAAAAAATTTCTAAAAGGAGATGCGATCGACTACGAAAACTTTCGCGAATTGTGTGACAAGCTTGATTTGGATTGGCAGGAATTAGTCTGTATCCCAGAAAATATTTCCTTAGTGTCAACCCTGCCACAATTTGAGGGTGAGGGGGAATTGTCTCCCTTTAACCCTAGTTATCCAGTGGCCCATCCAGCAGGCTTTTTTGGGCGATCGCGGGAACTGCACCGCTGTTTTGGCTTACTCAAATCCCGGCCCTTGCAAAATATTGCCATCATCGGCGCAAAAAAAAGCGGCAAAACTTCACTCCTCAAACACCTCGCCCAAATTACGGTCACACCGCCTCAGCAATTACGATCGGATCAAAAATCTGACTGGCTCCCCAATCCAACGCAATATAAATGGGTCTTTGTCGATTTACAAGATCCTCGCTTAGGCAGTCGAGACGGGCTGTTTAAACATTTACTCAGGGCGATCGGTCTAACGATTGACACCTGCGATTTGGAACAATTTATGGATTTGATGAGTACCCATTTGCAGCAACCGACAGTGATTTTGCTCGATGAGATCGATGCGGTGTTGAAACGGGACTGTGACCTGGACGATCTGTTTTGGGAAAGCCTGCGATCGTTGGCGTCTCACCACAGCGGGGGGCATTTGGCGTTCATTCTCACCAGCCGCGAACATCCCACCCACCTGGCAGCTCATACCGGGCACAGTTCGCCCTTTTTCAATATTTTTGGCTATGCCCCCATTCTCGGAGCCTTAGCAGAATCCGACGCCAGAACCCTAGTGCAAAGTTCGCCCTTGCCCTTTGCGCCAGACGATATTGATTGGATTATTACCCAGAGCGAATGTTGGCCGTTTCTGTTGCAACTGTTGTGTCAATGTCGCCTGGAAGCTTTACAACATCCAGAATTAGAAGAAACCTGGAAACAGGACGGACTCGAACAGCTTAAGTTTTATCTTCAAAAATAATTGCATCCCGGTTCCTAGCAATTCTTTCAGCGCTATCATTCCATACTTCGCAGCAGACCATGACCCGCCGCATCACCGCTTCCCCACCCCTGGCCGCTGGATTTCCTGCTTCTCCCCAACTCTTGGCCAATGGGCTTCTGGCCACGTTGCAGGTATTGACTTGGTTGTTCCTGCGCCCGTCCGCTTGGCAGTTTTATGTCGCCCAAATTCACCCTAGCCTCCAGCTACGATCGAACTTCTGCTTAGCACAGTTACCACCGGAAGCACGGCGTCACCCAAAATTGCGGCGCTTATGTTGGCTAGAATTTGTCATCTTGCCCGCAATGATTGGTCTGCTCCTCGCGATCGTGCTGGGATTTTTGGGCGAACCCGGTCGCAATCTCATGTTTGGGGTGGCGGTGGGGGTGTCTGCTTGTGTGGGCTCGGGACTGATTGGTGCCATGGTAATCAGCGTTGCCGCCAGTTGGATGGCCGCTTTGGTGGGGGGACTGGTGGCGGGCATCATTTACGGCTTATTGGGGCCAGATAGTATAGTCGGTTTCAGTACTGGATTGGGAGCTAATCCCGAAAACTTTCGGTATGTTGTGGGTGCTATGTTGCCGCCTATTCTGATGGCGAATCTTCCCAATGGAGTTGCAGCGAGCATTGCGATTAACGTAGATGTTAAAACCACCGCAGAACGATCGATCGGGCGACAGTTGGGGGGGATGCTGTTGGGCTTGTTGGGGAGCGCGCTGGTGTTGGCGTTGGTCGGTGGGGCAGTGCGCTATCTTTTGCCCTGGTTATTGTGGTGGCAACTGCCCGGTTTGATGGCTCCTGGCCTGAAAACCATTGTCAATCGACTGACATTAGGTGTCATTCTGGGGGGACTGTTTGGCATTCTTTTAGGACGGCAGACCCGCCAATCTTGCCGTAATCTCCCGTTTAGCATCCTCGCCGGCCTCGTCTTTGCAATTACAACGCACCACGCCTATGGATCTAGCTTTCCGGGGATTTTAGGTTTGGCGATCGGCAGTGGTAATGCTGTCTTACTATCGATGTTATTTGCATTAGCTTATAACCTAACCGCTGCTATTGCCGATATACAGACGGGTGCCATTACAGGTGCATTGGCAATTAGTGCCATTCACACCGTCTTTGTCAGTGTTATGTCTGGATATCCTCTGTGGCAGCCACTATTGCTTAGTATTCTTTGTTTGGGAGCGGGTCTGACCCTAAGTCAATGGTTTCCAGTGTTCCTCTATCCATTGGAACAGGTATGGAATCAATTGCTCTATCGCTTGGATGAGCGACAGTTTACCGATCTATCGATGAATGAGCGATCGGTCAAAGCAGCAACATTACAGCGAGATTATTTACGATGGCATAGCGTCTTTTGGGATGAGCAACAGATCCTACCGCTGTGGGGCTTAGATCGACACTTGGTTTTACGCATGACCGCCCTGCCCCAATCCACCCAACCGGCGATCGCCCACATCAGCACAGGCTACCAACGCTGGGCGGCACGGGAGGCCCAAATTGAACTCGATGCCCGCCGTTTGGAACAATGTCAAGATATGGTAGCCATTGCTCAGTTACATCAGCAGTGGTCGATCGGGGAGTCACCGGATGAGGTTACCCAATTGCTGCGGGGCTTTCGGCGGCTGAGCCAAGATGCTCAAGCCGTACTCAATCAAGCTAGTTTGTATAATCAACGGCTATTACTCAGTCATTTGCTGGAGCAATTAGAGAGTTTTGCACGGGAGTTAACTCGGAGCCAAACTTCTACAGCACCTCGATTTCGCCCAATTTTACAAACCTGGCTCACCGTTGTCGAAACCTACCAAGCCACGATCGCGCAGCAATCTGCCATCAGCCAGGAAATTGAGTCACCGTACATTGTGGGCATTCCCCTCACCCAACAACAGGAAATTTTTGTGGGGCGGCAGGATGTGAGCGCTCAAATTGAACGACTTTTGCGAGAACAACGTTACACCTCGCTGCTGCTGTACGGCCAACGCCGCATGGGAAAAACCTCTCTCCTCAATCACCTGGGTCGCCTGTTGCCCACGCAAATCGTGCCCTTATTCGTAGACCTACAGGGGCCAGCCTCGATCGCCCGTCACCATAGCGGATTTCTCTACAACTTGGCAAAGGGCATGATTCAATCCGCCCAGCAGTATCGCCAGATTGCCCTGCCACCCCTGCCACGAGAGGTCTTAGAAGCAGATCCCTTTACGGTGTTCGATGAATGGTTAGATAGCGTGGAACACCGGATTGCTCCGGCAACGGCGCTGCTGATGTTAGATGAGTTTGAAGCGTTAAATCAAGCGTTGGTTGCGGGTCGGTTTGAAGTGCCTGCAATTTTGGGCATGCTCCGCAATCTGGTGCAGCATCGATCGCAATTTCGTGTGTTACTAGCAGGAACCCACACCCTAGAAACCTTTCAGCAATGGTCGAGTTATTTAATTAATCTCCAGGTGATTCATTTGAGCTATCTCCATCGATCGGCGGCTCAGCAATTGGTAGAACAGCCGGTTCGCAATTTTTCCCTCCGCTATGCCCCCGAAGCCACGGAGCGGATTCTGCAACTCACCCGAGGCCATCCGTTTTTGATTCAACTGATGTGCAGTGAAGTGATTGCGCTGAAGAATGAGCAGCCCCTCGTCGATCGCGGGTGGGTGACGCTGGCGGATGTGGAAGCGGCGATTCCGCAGGCTCTCACCCATGGCAGTTTCTTCTTTGCGGATATTGCCCAGAACCAAATCGCACCGGATGCAGCAACCTGGCTCTCTCAGTTGGCTGTGCAGACATCAGCCTCTGCACTCGGTACTTCTGAACCCATCCTCTCTAGTGCCCTAGGCGATCGGCTGGTTAAGCAAGAACTCCTCGAACTGACGCCAAAAGGCTATCAATTTCAGGTGGAGCTGATTCGTCATTGGTTTGTCGCATATCGTGATAATTTTTAACGAATTTCATCCTGTTATTCATCGCATTTCGAGACAGACGATATAATCCAAGTACGGTTCTACCTCTTTTATGGGGAATGACTCGACATTTAACACATGATGTTTAACACATGATGTTTAACACATGATGTTTAACACATGATGTTTAATATGATGTTTAATATGATGTTTAACACATGATGTTCCAAGCATCATTAGCTGAAGTCAGTTGATCTGGAGAAGCCTTGATCTGGAAAAGACGATCGGAGCTAGATTTTCTAACAATCAGCTTCTTCAGTAAGTAACTTCGCTAATTCTGCGCTCAACGTGCTCTATTTGCAGTTTTCAGGAATGTTTCTTATGTCCATTGATTATTCTAAAGCTTTAAGATATGCGACCCTTAGCCAAGAAGTTTATCAAAACTTTAACGGTCTTCAGTTTAGTGGAATCACGACCTCACCAGTCTTGATTAACCAATCGGATACGGATACTCAATGTGCGCTGCTGCTCGATCAATCTAGCCTCACGATCGTGTTTCGAGGGAGTGAATCCGATGTGGACTGGGAAACTGACTTCGACACCAAACAAGAGCGCGTTGAGTTTGACCAAGAAGTCATTCGGCAACAAATTGCCGGAGACCGCAAGCAAGTCTATCCCTATGAGAATGGTAAGGATTCGGGTGCTTTAATGCATTGTGGGTTTGTACGCGCTTACATGTCCGTGCGCGATCAAATCCATGACTATTTGAAAACCCATGATGTTACGGCTGTAACCACGACGGGGCACAGTCTTGGGGGAGCCTTAGCGACCCTCTGCGCAGTGGATTTACAGTACAACTTCCGTTATTTAACGATCGAAACCTACACGTTTGGTGCGCCGAAGGTCGGAAATGATAAGTTCTGCGAATCCTTTAATCGTCGCGTGCCCGATAGCTATCAAGTTGTGAATGGTATGGATCTTGTTCCGGAATTGCCCCGGTGGTGGCAGGGCTATCGATCGGTGGATCGAGAATTCCGCATTGGTCAGCGGTGGAGTTGGCGATTTATTAGCCAGCGCTTTAAGGATCATGCGATCGGTTCTTACATCGACATTCTTAAAACATTCAGCCAGTAAAAACACTTCGGCAGTCTTGTTAGCATTCCTGGGTTTCCGTTGCCATCTCTACTTCTACACTTTCTAAGAGGATCTCCTGGGCTAGGGGATCCTGGATGTCATCCAGTGCAGTAATGTCTAACTGTGCATGTTCCGCAACAGTACCCTGGGCGGCTTGTTGAAAGTGCGATCGAAAATGTTCCGGTGTCAAATGGGACAGTGCACCGATCTGAACTTTGATGCTGGTGGCTCGAATTCCCTGTTGCTCCAGCACAATGGTCTGAATGGTTTCAATCAAGTTTTTGAGGAGACTCGCCTCATGCATGATTCGATTCCTGGTTTGATTGCTCTAAGTGTAAACTATTTAACTCAGTCAGCATTGCTTGAATAATTGCTTCGATCGCGGGTTCCACCTCCGTAGATAATCCGATTCCCATTGCAAAGTCTTTGCCTTCAATGCCCCACAGGATCAGTTCTGGCGGAAGTTGCTGGAGCGATCGCGCCAGTTCCACAGCCTCCGCCACACTAAAGGCATGGGTTGAGTAATGGAAAAAGGCGGTTGGAACCGTGGTTTGGTGGGCGGCAATGCGATGAATGGTGCCTGCCGCTGCCCCCGAAGCCACTGCATCAAATAGATAGACCCGATCGAAGCCCTGCCATGCCTCCATCAGTGCGGCCCCCTCCCCCGAGGCTTCGATCGTGGTAATGGATGCAAGCTGGGGAGGCAGGCGCGATCGCAGCGATCGTACAATCAGCAATCCCACCCCATCGTCTTGCCGAAACTCATTCCCCACACCGATTAGAAGAATCTGCATTATGGCTCCCGATCGACTTCTAATTTTAAAAAGTGAGTCGAACAGGAAATACAGGGATCATAATTGCGAATCACCTGCTCACACTGTGCCCGCAGTTGGTCATCGGGTAAATCTAAAGAACGATCGACAAATTGCCACAGATCCGCTTCAATCATCGATTGATTCTGGGAGGTGGGTGGCGTAATCCGTGCGTCTAAAATGTCGCCCTGGGCATCTACACGATAGCGATGGCAACAAATGCCGCGCGGGGCTTCCGTACAGCCATGGCCCATGCCAGCTTGCACGGTGTAATTCACCACAGGTTCCGCGATCGGCCCATGGGCATCCCGATCATAGGCTGCAATTAATCGTAGGGCTTCCTCCGCTGCAAATAGAACCTCGATCGATCGCACAATAATGCTCTTAAACGGATTGCGACAGGTGCCTGGTAATCCAGCGGCCTGAGCCGCCGCCTTGGCACGGGGAGTCAGTTGTTCAAAATTGAGATTGAACCGAGCCAGTGGCCCGACTAAATAATGCCCTCGCTCTTTCAGTACCGCCTGAAGCGCTGTGGAATGGGGGACATGACGCTCTTCAAAATGATCCAAAAATGCTGAAATCGGAATCTCTAAGCCCCGATTGGAAATCAGTTGGCCTTCCGTAATCGCGTAGTCCGTCGGGTGGTGGAGGGCCACAAATTCATAGTCCTGCTCGAAGTCGGGAAAGGGCAAGGTCGCAGCCCATTGTACCGTTGCTTCCGCTGCCTCACAGGCCCAATTTAAGTCATCCACTAGCGATCGTAACTCCGCTGCCGTTGGTAATTTATAAAATCCACCGACCTGTAAATTAATTGGATGAACCTCCCGACCACCAATCAATGACAGAATATGATTACCGATTTTCTTCAACCGCAATCCCCGTTGCACTAATTCAGGATAGTCCTTAGCCATCGCGATCGCGCTGTCATAGCCCAGAAAATCCGGTGCATGGAGCATAAAAATATGTAAACTATGGCTCTCCATCCACTCCCCGCAATAAATTAAGCGTCGGAGCAAACGAAAGCTGGGTGGAACTTGTAGGCCAAAGGCATCCTCCATCGCCTGAATGGCCCCTAACATATAGGCGATCGGGCAAATGCCACAAATCCGCGCGGTAATATCTGGGGCTTCGCTATACTTGCGCCCCCGCAAAAAAGCTTCAAAAAAGCGGGGTGGTTCAAAGATTTTAAATTGAACTTCCTTGACCTTGTTATCCCGCACCTTGACGTAGAGTGCACCCTCGCCTTCCACTCGGGCTAGGTAATTGACTTTGATGGTTTTACGGCTCATGGCGATCGCTCTCCTTTCGGAAGGCTTCAGCGTAGGCATTAAAACTGCGGTAGGCTCGCACCAAATCCACTTCACTCACCCCGAGCTTTTGCCATTCTTGGCTGAGGGCATGGGTATTCGGACTTTCCATGGGGCCGTAGCAGCCGTAGCAGCCCCGGTGATAGGTGGGACAGAGGGCGTGGCATCCTGCCTGCGTAACTGGGCCGAGGCAAGGCGTTCCATGGGCCACCATGACGCAGAGATTCCCCCGTCGTTTACATTCCACGCAAACGCTGTAGGTGGGAATATTGGGTTTACGATCGTGGAGAAAGGCATTGATGACTTCTAATAACTGGTATTTGTTAATGGGACAACCCCGCAACTCAAAGTCAACAAAGACATGATCGGCAATGGCAGTGGATTTATTCAGGGTTTCAATGTAATCCGGTCTGGCATACACGATCGAAATAAATTCTTTCACATCTTTGAAATTGCGTAGCGCTTGGATGCCGCCGGATGTGGCACAGGCTCCGATCGTAACCAGATGTTTCGAGACCCGCCGCACTTGGTGAATACGTTCCGCATCGTGGGCCGTGGTAATTGAACCCTCCACCAAGGATAAATCGTAGGGGCCTTTCATTTCTGTACTCGACGCTTCCAAAAAATAGGCCACTTCAACTTCTGCGGTCAGCGCCAGCAATTCATCTTCACAATCTAAGAGGCTCAGTTGACAGCCATCGCAGGAAGCAAACTTCCAGACAGCGAGTTTGGGCTTATGGTAAGGTTTGGGAGCCATGGCAATTTTTTAAAGTAGCCTAGGAGTGGTGCAGGACTTCTTTGGCTTTCCGCAGTTTACCTCCCGGAGACGATCGCATCCATCGATAGACCACAAGATTGAGTAAAAGTCCCACGACAAAAAGTGTAACCATCAGGATAATCTGTGGCCAGACAATAGGTTGTACCATCAGATCTGCAATTAGATGGAAAAAATTGAGAATGGTATAGAGAATCGTGATTCCAAAATGAATCACGCGCGATCGATAGGATTCTGTAAAGGCCGTGCTAACAATTAAACCCATCGGAATGAGAAAGAAAACCAGCATCGACCAAAAAATTACCGAAACATCATTGTCACTCCCTGCATGGGAATGGGCCACATCCAACCCGTGGAATAGTGGCATCAGTGCTAATTGAGTATGAAATAGTAAACCTAGGAGGAAAACCACCCAAAGCGTAATAATTTTTTCGCGATAGTTTACCAGCATAGGAGCCTCCATGATTACTCTCCATGATTACCTTGGAAATCTCGATCGAAGCTTATTTTGTAGGTATGGAGTTTTCTTAAACTCACGTCTAAGCTTAGAGAGTAACTTTGAGAAACTTGTGAAGAGTGGGAATTTGAGTGAGGAACGCCGCCTCTCCAATCAAAATGAGCGTCAATGAATCTTAGTGATGGTCAGTGATAGTAAACGATAGTAAATCTTTGATAACTTTGATGAGCTTATTGCAACTGATTCTAAAACAATATTGCAATAATTCTAAAACAATATTGCAACCACTTTATGCAATACAGCATGATGCAATGCCTGGGTTCTTGGACTCAGTGACCCTTCGGGGCCAGTCAATAGCTACAGGCTCGCGGAACTAATTCTGCGATACTTTTTGATAGCGTCGTTGCAACAGTTTAATGCGTTCTAGCCGATTGACAACCCGCGTAACTAATTCTGGGCCAATAATCGGCTTACTCACAAAGTCATCCCCCCCGGAACTATAGACCTGATTAATCGTAGCTGCATCTTTGTGGGCGGTCAGAAAGAGGATGGGCAGATCGCTCCAGTGGGGGTCATTACGCACCGTTTGGCATAGTTCAATCCCATTCACTCCCGGCATCATGACATCAAGAATGAGGATATCTGGCGTGTCTGATTCTAGAATTTGCCAGAACTGTTGCGGATTTTGTAATGTAGTCACTCGAAAACCCCAGGGCTGCAACAAACTTTGCACAACGGATAAAACGCTAGGATCATCATCCACAACAAGAACGTGAGATTTTAATTTTTCGACATGATTGAGCACCTGGGTCACCGCCTTCATCACATTCTGAGCCGATGTGGGCTTCGGCAGAAACGCCCGTGCCCCCGATCGCATCACTTCTAGCCGTTCCTGGAGATCATGGTGCGCCGCTAAGACCACAACGGGAATGGAGGGTGCTTGTTCGTGTAATTCCGTTAAAAACGTGAGACAGGTGGCATAGTCAGCGGAATGATCTAAATCTAAAACGATTGCTTGGGGGGCATGTTGATAGAGGTGCTTGCGAGCCGTTTGTAAGCGACTAGAACGCTTAATTTTGAGGTGGGATAGCGAATGGTTGGCTTCGGCTACTAGGGTCTCCGGTAACTGAGTATCCTGGCTGATGACTAGGATCACAATGGTTTCATTTTCGGTGTCATCCTCCTCAGCGGGGGATGCTGCCGTTGTCGAAGTTTGGGGGGACGGGCGATCGACGGGTGAACGGAGTACCTGTTGCAGGGCTTTGAATAATGGATGCAGCGTTTTGGTGTGGGTGGGTTTGGGATTGTGCTGGTATTGTTTCAGTAAGGTTTCGATTTTCTGGCCGAGGGTAGATCCTTCCGGCAATCCAAACATGCCCAATGATCCCGCTAAAGTGTGGGCGTTCTGGATGGCGTCATTCAAAACTTCATCGGTAATTTTCTCTTGATCTAAAGCCACGATCGCCTGCTGAATTGTCAGCATTTGTTCTTGGATTCGGGGTTGCGATCGCTGCCAAATTTTCTGAACGGCGGCTTGGGCTTTCATCGCATCTGGGGCCGAGTTGACTGGTTCGGTGGGGGAATGGGGGCTTTCCCAAGGCTTGAGGCGATAGCCAATGCCATAAACCGTTTCAATCACCTCGTCTGGAATTTGGCTTTTTTTCAGCTTTTGGCGCAGTCCTTTAATATGGGTTCTAACTGCTTCTTCGCCCGGTGCTTCTTCGTAGGACCACAAGTGATCCAATATGGAACTGCAACTAAAGACCCGCTTAGGATTGCGTAAGAATAATTCCAATAAGGCATATTCCTTGGGCGTGACGGGAATCAGCCGATCGGCATAGCTGACTTCACAACTTCCCGGATCCAACTGTAAATCCCCCCAACAGAGAATAGGTTGGTTCGCTTCGCCCGATCGTCGCATCAAGGCCCGCACCCGCGCGACTAATTCTTCATTATCAAAGGGCTTGACCATATAGTCATCTGCGCCCGCATCCAGGCCCACGGCTTTGTCGTGACTGCTATCCCGAGCGGTGAGCAACATTAAAGGCGTTTGAATGCCCTGCGATCGCAGCTGCCGACAGAGGCTAATGCCGTCTATTTTCGGCAGCATAATGTCCAGAACAATCAAGTCGTAGGTAAAGGCCGTTGCTAGGTCTAGGCCCTGCTGGCCATCCTGGGCAACTTCGATGACATAGTTCTGTTGGCTGAGGATGGAAGTCAGCGTTTCGGACACGAGCGGATCGTCCTCAACAATGAGAATTTTCATCCTGTTTACTTCCCCCAGCGCTCATAAGCTCCAGTGTAATATAACTCTCCTTTGGAGATGCACTACTCACAAGTTTCTCAAACTTTCTCACTATGCTATAGCATTACCAACTGAAGAAATGGCTAACGAGTCCCAAGCACAATGGACTGTCAGATGGGAGATGGGGCAGGTATGAATCGCTGTGTAACATTGGCATTTGTCGGTGATATTCGCCTAGGGGACGGCATGAATCAAGATTTGTGCTGGCGATCGTGTTTTTCGTTTTGGGATGGCGCGTTGCCCATTTTCCAGCGGGCAGAGGCGGTGTTCGCCAACTTAGAAGGGGGCATTGAAGCACCCAAGACTGTTTTGTCAAAAGTCACTTCGGAGCCTCAGAATTCCGCTCCATCGCAATTGGAGCTTAGTGCGCTTCCCCCCGCTGCCCAACTGTTACAGGTCGCCAATATTCAATTTGTGAGTTTAGCGAATCATCATCTGCTCGATTGCAGTGCCCAGCAACTTGGGAAAACTATGCAGTATTTGGATGCAGTCCAGATTGCCTATGCAGGAGCAGGAACCACAGCGTCCATGGCCGCTTTACCCGTTAGGTTAAACATTGCATCCCATTCCATCGGAATTTTGGCCTATACTAGCCAAGATACCCATAGCTTGCATCACAACGGTTCGAACGATCGCGCCCCTCAAACGTCAGTTAAGCCCCCTAAAAGCCAGAGCTATATCAACATCCTGGAATTACCTAAAATACAGTCTTTGAGCGATCGCGGTAGAACTGAAGATTGCGCAATCCTATCTTTAGAACAAGCCATTGAAGATCCGTCAGCGTTTATCTCAAGCAACGGAAATATTTCGCACCTTGACAACAATAAAAGCTATGTTGAATTAAATAAAAAGACGAACAATCCTCTGATTAACCCGCAAGTTTTACAGAACAACTTAGCACGGTCAACCTTAGAGTATGTTGAACAAGCGATTCAAGATTTGCGTGACGCTGGGGTAGAACTCATTATCTTGTCTATGCATTGGGGGCCTAGCCTCGAAATCTCGCCCTCTAAGGAATTTCGATCGTGGGCTCATCGATTAATTGATCTGGGCGTGGATATTATCCATGGCCATGGGACACATATTTTTCAGGCTGTAGAAGTCTATCGTCACAAACTGATTCTTTATAATACGGGTGATATTCTCAGTGATGCTCCGATCGATCCCCGCATTCGCAATGATTGGTCATTTATCTTTTTAGTGGATCTCGATCGAGACGGCATTCAGCGGCTCAGAATGGTTCCCGTGCATTTGCACTATGCCAATATTGAATTAGCTAAGCATGAGGTTTTTGAGGCAATCTGTCATCGTATGCAATCGCTGTGTGCTGAGTTTCAGACTGCGGCGGTTCGCACTCAAGAGGGATTAGTCGTCGATGTTCGTCATAATGGAAAATACTGTCTTAATGTTTTATGATCTGTTTTTCATTTTGTTTGTCTAACGATTCTCGAGTTTATTTTTAATTTGTTTTCATTGATTAGCATTTCACTATAATGGCAGTTTAATGCCGATTCAATGGCTGTTTTAGACGTAATGGCTGTTTCAGGAGAAAGCACGACCCACGATTGTAATAACTTGCCTGCCATAACTCACTTGCCATAACTTACTTGCCATAACTCACCGCTCTTTAAGTACAACCGGAGGCAAATCAGATGTCTACCCTATTCCACGATCGTCGAGAAGCCGGACGGTTATTGGCTAAAAAGCTCAAAGAGTACGCCAACCGTGAGGATGTGGTGGTGTTGGGGTTGCCTCGGGGGGGCGTACCCGTGGCCTATGAAGTGGCAGAAGCGCTACAGGCTCCTCTGGATGTTTGTATTGTCCGGAAGTTGGGAGTGCCAGGGCATAGGGAGTTAGCCATGGGCGCGATCGCCTCAAATGGGGTGCGTTGGCTGAATTATGGCTTAATTCGGGATTTACAAATTTCCAGTCCGGCAATCGATGAAGTGGCTGCTAAGGAATTACGAGAGCTACAGCGGCGCGATCGAACCTATCGCGGCGATCTTGAACCGTGGAATGTGGAAAATTGCTGTGTCATTGTGGTGGATGATGGGTTGGCGACGGGGGCCTCCATGCGAGCGGCTATTCATGTGATTGAGCAACAGCATCCGGCGCAAATCATTGTGGCCGTTCCCATCTCTCCCCGCGAGACTGTACGGCAATTGGCCCAAGAAGTGACCCAAGTGGTCTGCTTGAAAACCCCGGAACCCTTCCACGCGATCGGATTATGGTACGAGAATTTTGCCCAAACTTCGGATGATGAGGTGTGTCAATTGCTGCACCATTCGGATTTGCCTCCGTGGCCGAATTCCTGCCAGGTCAGTGTTTAAGAGATTGACAGAAGAATCTTGGACTTCTATGATTAGCAACTAAAATGATAATCGTTATCATTCGTTGCTCATTTTTAACATGTCTATGTATTACTTTCGCTTGCTGGGTTTGTGCGGGTCGATCGGCTCTGGAGGAAATCGCTCAATCCTTGCTCCATCGCTGTCTCTTGTCTCCCTGGGGCAACGGGTTGCGGCTCCGATCCTGTTTACGGGGTTGACGCTATTGGGAGTTCTGTCGGGTTGTACAGCAGGAAACCAAGCCCCCAATGCTTCTAACAACAATGCTCCCAACACGACGGTTAACTCCAGTAACCAAGCCGCTTCGATCAATGTTGTAGCGACAACAAGTGTTCTCTGTGACCTAACCCAGCGGATTGTGCGATCGACAGACAAACCTACGGTGAAGCTGAATTGTTTGGTCAAAGCAGGGCAGGATCCCCATACCTATCAGCCCAATCCCGCCGATCGTAAGGCGATCGAAGATGCCGATCTTATTTTCTATGGCGGCTATGGCCTAGAACCGAATGTTGTGCGGTTAATTACAGCCGCGCCCAATGCCATCACCAAAGTGGCAGTCCACGAACTCGCAGTGCCCAAACCCTTACAAGGAGGACACCACCACGACGATGAGCATGACCATGGCGGAGGAGAACCCGATCAGCCAGAGGCAAAAGCTAAGGAGACCCCAGCGGGAACAGTAGAACATTCTGAAGCCGAAGAAGCCGATCCCCACGTTTGGCACAACGCACAGAATGGTATCCAAATGGTCAAAGTCATTGAAACTGCCCTGGCCAAAGCTGATCCTAGCAATGCGGCCCTCTATGCTAAAAATGCTCAGACGATTACCGATCGTTTAACTAAAGTAGATAGCTGGATTAAGGCGTCGATCTCGACCATTCCTGCCAATGCCCGTAAGTTAATCACTACCCATGATGCCCTTGGGTACTATGCTGCGGCCTATGGGATTCCGGTGCAAGGCGCACTCCAGGGCTTGAGCACCGATGAACAACCGACACCGACCCAAGTCAAAACCTTGGTTGATGTGGTGAAAGTGGCCCAAGTTCCCACGATTTTTGCAGAAAAAACAGTCAATCCGGCGCTGATTCAGACCGTAGCCCGTGAAGCCGGAGTGAAAGTCGCCGATCGGGAACTATTGGCCGATGGCTTAGGAGAAGCGGGTTCTGGGGCAGAAACCTACGAAGAGATGTTGATCAGCAATACTAAAACGATCGTTACAGGGCTCGGTGGAAACATAACAGCGCTGAAAGAACCGTAGGCAAATGCTGTAGGCAAATGCTGTGGGCAAACGGTACCTACGGCCTGAGGGTTACGTTATGCTTCAATGACGACTCGTAAATTCCCCCGTTTACGGGTGACCCGGCAGGCGGTGGCATTACTCGGTCGATCGACCTCAGAGCTCCCCTCCCGCACAAATTCCAAATCTAACAGGGTTGACCCTACCCGTAGGTTTTTCAATGACAGGTATTGCAGAGAACTCGGTAAAGCCGGATCAATAATTCGCACATGATTACCGGGAGCATCGGGCACTAGATTAATCATCATGTGCAGTAATTGGAAAATCGTTCCCGTTGCCCAAGCTTGGGGAGAACAGGCCACGGGATATTGCACGGGGGCGCTGTCGCCCATGCGTTCATAGCCACAGAGCAATTCCGGGGGCCGCTGGTAAGGCTGATGCAGGGTCATATCAATAATTCCCTGGGCCACCTCCAACGCCTGATCGATTTGCCCGATCGATCGCAGTCCCAAGGTAATCAAACTGTTGTCATGGGGCCAAACCGAGCCAACGTGGTAGCCCATGGGATTGTAGGCGGGGGATTGGCTACTGAGGGTGCGAATGCCCCAGCCGTTAAACATATCGGGGGCTTGTAAGCGCTCGGCGACGCTGCGGGCTTTGTCTGGGGTGAATATGCCGAGATTGAGACAATGGCCAGGATTGGATGTAATGCTATCGACGGGATTGCCATCGCCATCTAAGGCAAGGGCACAGTAATCCAAATCGTCCATCCAAAAATCACGATTAAAGCAGGTTTGCAGGTCTCGGGCTTCCTCTTGCCAACGATCGGCGAGATCAATCCGTTTTTTAATCCGTGCAATTTCACTCAGCCGCACTTTCGCAGCATAAACATAGGCTTGCACTTCGCACAGCGCGATCGAACCCTTGGCCATCTGCCCCTGGCGATCGACAATGCAATCGCCGGAATCCTTCCAACCCTGGTTTTGCAATCCCCGTTTAGAGCGACGGTTATAGGCCAGATAGCCCGTTTCGCGGCAGTTGCGATCGATCCAATTCATGGCATCAATGGCACTATCCCACAATCGATCTAGCGTTTCCTGATCGTGTGTCCAAGCGTAGTATTCTGCGTACAGCATTAACCACAATGGTGTTGCATCGATCGTTCCATAATAGGGCGTGTGGGGAATTTCCTGGCAGCGGGCCATTTCGCCAAACCGGAGTTCATGGAGAATTTTTCCGGGCTCTTCGTCGCGCCAATCATCATCCTGCTTACCCTGGTAGTGTGCCAAGATATTTAGGGTATCTCGGGCGATCGTTGGATCAAGAATCAACGTTTGCGATGCGGCGATGATGGAATCTCGACCAAATAAGGTGGAAAACCAAGGAACCCCTGCTGACAAAGCTTTGTGGGCATTAAATGTTTGTCGCAGGAGGTAAATATCCTGTTCCGCCCGTTCAATGATTTGGTTAAACGCCTTATTATCAGTGCGAATTTGAGTAATGCCCGATCGCCATTCCTGTTCCTCTAACACTTCGGCGGCTTTAGCCTGCATTAATGTCATGGGCGCATGGACATTGGAAGCCGATTGGTTATCAATCAGCATTTGCAATCGGTAGCCCAACCGTAGGGTTTCATGGGATGCCAAGCGGATTGTCCAAAGAGCGGTGTAACCCTTAAGATGATCGGGGAGACAATGCAGAAATTGAATTTGAGCCTCCATGAGTGAACCATCCAGCCCCTGGTAGGCCATGGTCAGTTCTGAGGGGGCTTGGCTCAACACGTAAGGTTCGGGATCAGACTTTTGGGGATCTGCCGGGGGGAGATCTTCGGAAGCTGCTGCTGGAACCGAAGCGAGAACTTTGGAGGGGGCTGTAGCTGATGGTATTTCTACATGGCGTAGCAGTTGTCCTCGATGTTGGCGATCGAAGCCACGAACTTCAAAGAGATCGACGAAATCAGCATCAAAGCTGAGACTGAGTTCAAATTGAATGGTTTGGGTACTGTAGTTTGTTAGGGTAATTTCTTCAAATAATCCCCCATTCAAAACCATTTCCCGTTGGATCCCCAAGGTTTCCGCTGGAATAGTCTGATTTTCGGCCTGGGACGGAGGGGCATCCGGAAAGGCAACGCTACTTTCCAGACGAGGATTGGTACAGAGAATAAACAGTGCGAAGCCCTTCTGAGCATTGCTGCTGAGGAGGAGGGGCGATCGACCATCGATTTGTAGCTCTAATCGGCTGAGAAACCGGGTATCTCGGCAAAATAGGCCCAAACTCGTAACGGCTTCGTCTACGCTGCAACCTGAGATATTGCCCAGGGTATCGCTAATCAGAAATAGGTCGTCATCCTTGAGGGTGAGAGTCGGTTGAGAGCGATCGGTGACAGCACAGCCCCATTCGGGAATGGGTAATTGATTGGCAGGAATGAATGTCTTTCCGTTTAGTTCAACAAGATCTGACATGGGACACAGAAAGTTTGGCAATGGATTGAGAGGGCTTGAGAAAGAAGATTTTATTCGCAAAAATTTATGTTCAGCGTCGTAGTGGTATCAACGCGCACTAAACCCGATTACTGACCTACCAGTTTACAGCTCCAACACTTTTTATGAGGACTAGAGCAGCGGAATTTAATTTTCTATTAATAAAATAGTCTGAGAGAAGGGGCATCAATCGGATCTGAACAACTCACTTTGATCCTGAGAATAGGGAAATGCGTGCACTGTGAAGTGATTATGCACAGGAATTTCCTGATTAGGAGAATTGTCAGGGAATAAAAATATTTTGTAACAAAATTAGTTTATTACAAATGGCCTAGCTGAAAAAAGTTGCTCTTAAAAATTAATAGAGAGGCAAGGACGATCGCCGGGGCAATCCCTTAACCTCTCATTGCAGTCCGAATAGCAATCCGAATAGCAGTCTGAATCAGTTTTCTGCATCCTGTCGATGGGGGATGGATGTTGATCCTCAGTATTCCCTGCTTGAGAGAGTATTGCCCTTAGTACCTATGATGGTGTTTGCTATGGCTTTGTCTCTCCGAACCGCAGTTTAGGGACGTTCATCCGATCGGTCATGGTTACAGTGACGCTAGAACTTGATTCATAGATTCGGAATGATGGACAGTTTTCTAATGTTTTTTTAACAATAGAGAATCGGTGAATGAAAAATCCCTGAATGAACTAACGAATGGTTTTCTAAGAATCAATGAATCGATGATCCAATGGGGATCGAGATCTTGTGCATGATGCTACATAATGCTATCGAATCAGGCTCGTGGCTCCATGCAGGTGACCATTTTGGGCGAAACGCTCTGCCAGAATTTGTTGATAGACCGCCTCGTATTGAGCCGTCATGCACTGCACACTAAAGTGCTGGCGTACATGGTTGCGGCAAGCTGTTCGATCTAGTTCTGCCGCTTTAGGAATGGCGGCAATGCAGTCGTCGATCGTGTCGCAAAGGAAGCCACTGGTTCCATGGTCAATGATTTCGGGGGTAGACCCTAGGCGCAAAGCGATAACAGGCGTTCCTGCAGCCATCGATTCCACCATGACCAGACCAAACGGTTCCCGCCAGGTAATGGGAAATAGCGTTGCTACTGCATTCCCCATCAGTTCATTTTTCATGACATGATCCGCTTCACCCAGATATTCAATTTGTTTTCCATCAATCAGGGGCTTGATTTCTTGCTCAAAATAATCGACATCCACGACATCCACTTTACCCGCCAGCTTTAACTTCCAGCCTGCTGCTTTAGCAATCTGAATCGCTAAATGGGTTCCTTTTTCTGGAGAAATGCGCCCCAAAAATGCCAGATAGGGATCTGGATTTGGCTGAGCATAGAAGCGGTGACTATCCACGTCGATGCCGTTGTAAACCGTTGCCACACAATTCAACCCTAACCGAGGTTCGCGTTGGGTATTGGAAATGCTGATATAGGGCTGATCCTTGGCAAAGGTGAACATCTTTTCGTTATCGGGGGTAAAGATGCCATGCAAGGTATGAACCGTGGGGGTTTTAACCAGTCCCGCGTAGGGAAGGGCTGCACAACCCATGTGAGAATGAATGACATCAAACTCTTGGGCCCGTCCATACACTTGACTGAGTTGCAGCATTTCGTAAATGCCCGCTTCTCGTACATCGGGATCAAGCCGAAGGGCACGGGGATGAACCGATTCTAACTTTGCCAAAGTGACTGAATCACCGGATGCAAACAGGGTGACTTCATGGCCCCGCCGCACGAGTTCATCCGTCAGCAAACCCACAACTAGCTCGATTCCACCATAACCAGGGGGGGGAACCCTTTCCCAAAGGGGAGCAATTTGAGCAATCCGCATAACAAACCTCCTGAGATAAAACGTAAACAAGAAACAGTAGGTTTCCTGTGACGAATAATGTTCGAATCAACGTTTGAGTCAACGGGGATTGAGAGCTAAGTTTGGGAATACTGAACGAGACTTTAGGTAAAAATGCTGGGTGCCGTCAATTCGGGGATTGCGATCGACCCAGTACGGAAATCTCGCCATTCTAATTTCCCTAAGTTCAGCCCTAGGACTGTTTCCAACCGGAGAGGCTTTTAGAAACAGTTGAATCAAGGCGGGTGAAAAACTCTGTAATCTCTACCTTGGTGAGTATGAAAATTGTCAAGGAGGACATTTAGTAGTCTTTTCATGACCTAATTACAGAGGTTTGAGAAGTCATATGTAATAGGTAACTGAAAATACATTTAGTGAAAGATTATCTATCCTGTGGATTACCTGAAATTAGTGAGTTCCTAATTCGATAAAAGGTTGAGCTAAGATCACTTGAGATAACCTGTAGTCGGTGCCTTAAGTGATGCTGCAGGATACAGAGAAGGCAAAAATTGATACATCTCAGGGTTATACATCCAAGGTGGATACAGATTTACTTTTTCTCTGATCCAACAATAGTAAAGCCACTAGTCCTAAACTCAAAGACACACCTATCCAACCAATGAGTGGTAAGGCTAGATAACGTACCACTAGAGCAATTAATGCCCAAACAACTACCATGACATATAGGCGATCGTGGCGTTGCTGATAGACGGCCCAAGCATGCAGCGCTGCAATTCCCATCATAATACTCGTCCAGAGGGGAGCGGCAATTCCCCAGCCATTCCAGCCTGTTTCATGGAGTAAAACTGAAATATTTACGATCGTGGCCACGCTAATCCACGCAAGGTAAATGCTAAAGGGATAATGTAGAAACCAGCGATCGCGATTGGAGAGTGGTTTTCGCCCTACCCCTACTAAACGATAACACTGCATAATTGTCAGTAGCAGTCCCACCATAATTAGAGTAGAGGCAAGTAATAATTGCTGAATAAATGTATAAACCCAAAGGCTTTGTAATATACAGGCAAGAATGAGCCAGGGTCTTGCTTGAAAGACAAATTCATACCGTTGAGGGAGTTTTAATTGATAAAAACTAAAAGCGATTAAACCACAATAGATTAGCCCCCAAATGGCAAATGCATAACTAGCGGGAATAAATAGTACATCTGCATAGGTAATGTTGGCTAAGTCTGCGATCGTTTTGCCTTGGGGCGGAAAGCGATTAAACCAAGAATTGACTGCGATCGCGCCAAAGGTGGCTAAAATCGTCGCGATCGCCATAGTTTTTTTAGATGAATAAAATTCTGAAGAAGTGGACATAGTATACCTCAATTAACGTTAGTTAGATAGGAACTGGCATGGGATGTTGATGAAAAGTATCATGGAATAGCGATAATAGAATGTAATCTATTCTGGAATGCAAATTTCATAAAGTGGATTGAGGGTGTAAGTTGTTGGACGAATTGGGTGAATGGTCGAAGTCTGGTAAGGTTCCTTCTACGTGAATAATGGGAGTTTCTAGGCGTTGTTGGGGGATGCCAATTCCTAGATTTTCTTGATCCATTAGTCGCTTAAGCCGACGGCGGAACTCCCTTGCAACAGTAAATTGCTCTAAAGGACGGGTTTTCAGCCAGATACGAATTTGTAAGCCGACGTGATCAATGCGATCGATTCCTAAAACTTCGGGCGGTTCCAGGATTTTTTGATTCCAAGGGGATTCATGGTACATTTTCTGGGCCATGGTTTTGAGGAGGGAAAGGGCACGATCGGGGTCGGATTGATAATCGATTTCGACAGCTAAATCAACCCGTGACCAGTCTTTAGAAAGGTTTTCCACAATACTAATCGAACTGTTGGGAATGGTAATCAATCGACCTTCCGCATCCCGAAGTTGAGTAATGCGTAGGTTCATATTTTCCACACTACCTGACACATTCCCAATTTTGATAATGTCGCTGACAGCATACTGATCTTCCAGCAAAATCAGCAAACCATTAATCACGTCTTTGACTAGGCTTTGGCAAGCGAAGGAAACTGCGAGACCAATAATGCCCGCCCCTGCTAACACTGGGACTAAATCAACACCGATAATGGTGAGTGCCAAGAGGACACCTGAACCTACAAGAATCAGAGATAGAGCACTTTTTAGGACTCTCGATAGGGTATTTAAACGAATGGATAGACGATGGCTAAATTGATCTAGGGTTCGTTTATCTTGAAAGACAGAGGTAATGACTCGATCGATGACTGCATCACTCAACCGAGTAGAAAAGTAAACTGCGATCGTGATCACCAGCAGTTTCAAGGGCGTTGCTAATAAAAATGTGCGTAACCAGCGGGTTTGGGGAAAGATCTCGATCGCATAGGCAATGATACCGATCCAAAGAATGAATTGCCCCACCCCGTACAATCGAGTTTTCAACTTTTGTAGGCTGAGGCGTTGTTGCATTTGCATTTGCTGCCATTGCTGCTGCTCAGTGCCTACTTCTGTCATATTTTCTGTAGGTGCTGGGGATTCTTGGGCGCTGGTGAGTGCCTCTGTAAGTTGGTGTTGGCGTTGACGGCTGCGGGTCTGTCGCCAAGAAAATAGATAACTCAGCGCAAGACCTGCAATACTCACGATCGCAAGAATGCCTCCCTGCTGGAATAGGTAGTCGGACTGACGTTCTCGGAAGGCGCGTTCTAGGGCTTTCTGGAGGGTTTGGCGAATTTGTTCCCCCATTGATCGGGGGGCAAGTCCCTGGGCATCTGCGTCCAAGGTGGTCACGGTCATTAAATATTTTTCGTTGATGTAGATGACAGGCAAATTGGTTTGGGGATCGATTTCTAAACGCACATCCAAGGATTGTGGACGCCCTTGGTTCACAATATCTTGCAGAATCGACTCAATAGTCTGTGCTCGTTGTTCAGCCGAGTTATTGCCTGTATTATTGCTGGTACTGTTGCTTGTGTTATTGTCTGCTTTGGATAATGGGTTGGTTGAGGGAGTCGCGATCGTGAAAAGTGAATAACCGTCTAAGTTGATGATAGCAGTATTGACTCGACTAGCATCAAATCGATCTAAAACACTGGCGAGGGACGGTAGAGTAATGGGGCTTAAGCTATTAGATGGACTAGTGGGTGAGGGTTGATTCAATTTTTGATTATTAGTTTTGGAATTACTTTGATTGTTTAGTCCTTGATTATTTTGTGAAGTATTATTTTGGAGATTATTATTATTGCTTTCTTGGGCTACCACTAGGGAAGGTGGAAGACCCATCATTGTAACACAGAGTCCCACGATCACCAACGATCGGGCTGTACGGGCGTTCCAATATTTCCAGTATTCAAGTTGTCGCATATGCTGTCATCCCTAAATCTGCCACTATCTGTAACCCTGTAATTCCTACAAGTTGGTTACAAACTATGCTTCAGTGTAAAGAAGATGGACTGATTTGCGATCTTCCAAAAGGAGGTTAAGGACGGGCGATCGACCGAAACTTGATTATTCCTTTTGATACATGGGTGAATTGTAAGATTTGCTGGATGGGTTCTCAGCGCGTTGGAGGAACTGCCGTTTGGTAAGACGAGAGTGGGGAAAGAGGCAACAATAACAGTTTACTAGACTAGGCGATACAAGTACAATTGCTGAAAACTGACTGGACAGATGTTCCTACTCTATCTGGTGTCATAATTTTCTACATTTTTGGCTCATACTAGTTATTGTTGCCTTAACTGTTGATTACTTGTTAGCTTGCTTGTTGATTTCTCAATTGTCTAATTTGCTATCTTTACGACAAGTTTAGCTGGACAAATTGAGACTAGGGAGTGGAAACCTACTTCGGATAGACAAAAACTAAATTATTGCCATCAGCTCGAACGCTGCTGGTGGTAATGGTTCCAAACCGAGGAACGCCCATTTGTGCAAGTTGGGGTTGTACGATCGCATCAATTTGTTGGCGTAATACAGGATCGTTGAGTCGATTCCGAATTTGGGTATCCACCGTCGATCGAATCATGTCTTTGTAATCAAATAACGAATTACAAACATCTACACCAAATACATTGCAAACGCTTGTTGCTTGAATCGTTCCATTTAGTGTGGCATCAACTACTTTGTAGCTAATAAAACCATTAACTAAGGTTGGCTGAATTTTCACGTCCAACCGAGCGTTATCAATATTGACATCGGGAATGGCATCATCACCCAAATCTACGGCTCCGGTGTGATATCCCTTGATTTCCCGCCCTGAGCTTTCAAAGGCCAGACTCAGAATAAAATAGGGACTTTGCCAACTAAGTTGAGTTTGGTTGAGGTTCCAATCATTCACATAGAAATTGGCATTCCCGAGATCAGGGCAGATCCAACCACAATCTAAGTCAACGACTTTTTTGGGAATCGAAAATGGATACTGCGCGCCTCCGAACGTACTTGGCAAGCGCAGAAACGAGGTGTTGCCGTTGAGATTATTTAAGTGGAGTTGGGTGTCTTGAATTTGCGTATTGACCTGAGCGGCTACATACAAGAGTGCTAGACCCGGAATTGTAACGGTGCCATACTGTTGAGGAGGTTTAGGGGGCTTGGGGTCGGGATTACAAATGGGGGCATCAGGATTGAGATCACAATTCGGAATAGCAAGCGATCGCTGAATTGTTGCATTTGCGAATGTCATTGTAGTGATTGCACTCAGTACGGAGAGTGCAGCAATTTTGAGAGCATTCCTAGAGAATTTCATAATTTACCTTTTCCAAATGGGGCTAATAGGAATTCACAGTCAATATCTGACCTCACAATCAAGTCTGGCGCATCATCTAGCTAGGATGGCTTAGACGGGTTTGCTAGGTTCGATGAATATAAGTAGGGCTATCAATTTTCACTTATGCAGCAGTAGAATGTTTCGATCTAAAAAAATGATGTAGTTAAATTTTCAATTTTCTCTGTACCATGACTCTCAACCTGCTCTAAAAACGCCACGATTTCTCTATAAAACTCTATTTCTCGATCACGACATTCCTATGTCATTCCCCCCAACCTCTATCACTTCCACTGATTGAGGGGTTGTTTAATCGCCCAACTAGCTGTAAAACTGTCTAAACTGTTGTTGCCCATGATGTAGGTTGCGCTGACACTCCGATCGTCTCCAAGTACCAACAAGCTAAACAGGCGATCGGAAAGTTCCTGTAACGTAGTGGGGAATGAGCCTGCATTGCGAAAGTCCATGAGAGGAGTTGCTTGGAGGTGCCAAACGACAAAATCAGCTTCTTTCCCAATGGCGAAATTGCCAATCTGATCGGCAAGATGTAGCGATCGCGCCCCCCCTAGGGTCATCAGAAAGAATAGTTGAAAGGGAGATAGGGTTTGGCGTTGTAGTTGTGCGACTTTATAGGCTTCGGCGGCGGTTTTGAGCATTGAAAAACTGGTGCCTGCACCGACATCACTGGCAAGTCCTACATTGATCGATCGACCTTCAGATTTCGCTTTCTGAATATTAAACAAACCACTGCCGAGAAAAAGATTCGATGTGGGACAGAAGGCGATCGTAGCATTGATATCATCTAGGCGATCAAATTCCGCATCGGAAAGATGAATGCAATGGGCAAAAATCGATCGCTCATTTACCAATCCGTAGCGATCGTAAACATCGAGGTAACTTTCACTGTTGGGAAACAGTTCTTTGACCCAAGCCAGTTCATCTACATTTTCAGATAAATGGGTGTGTAAATAGACCGTTGGAAATTCCGATAGCAGTTGTCCTGCAAATTGCAATTGCTGGGGGGTGGAGGTCGGGGCAAAGCGCGGCGTGACGGCATAGCTGAGGCGATCGATCCCATGCCACGTTTCAATTAATCGCTGGCTATCTTCATAGGCAGATTGAGCCGTGTCCAGCAGTTCCGGTGGAGCATGGCGATCCATCATCACTTTCCCCGTCACCAGCCGTAAATTGCGGGCTTGGGCTGCGGTAAACAACGCATCCACCGACCCCGGAAACACCGCTGCAAACACCGCTGCTGTCGTTGTCCCATTGCGCAGCAGTTCCTCAATAAAAAAATTAGCAACTTGCGCGGCATGGTCTGGATCTTGAAAGGTTTGTTCTGTCGGAAACGTATACTGATTCAGCCAGTCCAATAATTGTTCCCCGTAGGCCGCCATCATCTGCGTTTGGGGATAGTGCAGATGGACATCTACCAAGCCAGGGGTAATTAACCGATCGGGGTAATGGGTAATGGCTAAATTGGGGTAGCGATCGGCTAAATCTGAATAGGCTCCAAAATCATGGATATGCCCTTGATTCAGCACTAATAGGCCATCGGCAATGTAACGAATACTACTGTTTTCTAAATTTTCTAAATTTTCTGTGCTGTGATTGTCTAGGCTATCGTTGGAACAATTGCTAAATGGATCATCGATACAATCCAAAAATGCCCCCCGTACTCCGGTTAATTCAGATAACTCCACCTGAGAACCAGGATTTTGTAAATTTTGATTGAGCTTTGGGGTCATATTTTGGGGATTTTGGTTCACCGTGGGCTTCTCCCATGATTGAATTTCTTCTACAATTTTAATAACGCTTTGAAAAAATGGTTGTTGATTCGAGTTCAATGGCGATGACCGATGCTGTGCAATCTCAGACTTCAGAATCTCAGACCTTGGAATTTATCCTAAACGGCCAGACAGTGCGCCTCTCCGCCGTTTCGCCTACCCTGACGCTCTTGCAGTATTTGCAACAGTCGGGGCGATCGGGGACAAAAGAAGGTTGCGGGGATGGGGACTGCGGAGCCTGTACGGTGGCGGTCATGGGGACGGATGCCCAAGGAAACCCCACCTATCACACCATTAACAGTTGTTTGATACCACTGGGAGCGATCGCCGGACGGATGATAATCACGGTGGAAGGGTTGGCGGAGGCGGAGCGTTTGCACCCCGTTCAAGCGGCGATGGTGGAAACGGGCGGTTCCCAGTGTGGCTACTGTACACCCGGTTTTATTATGAGTTTGTTTGCCGCCTACTATGGAGCCGATGGCGCGATACCCGATGAAACCGTAGAGGGCAATCTCTGTCGATGTACGGGCTATTTACCGATTCGACGGGCAGCACAACAACTCAGCCAGGAATTAATCCAAGCACCCCCCAACGATCGGTTTACAGCGCAACTCGTCAATGCAACTGCATCCCTGAGCGATGTGAGCTACCGCAGTCCCACGGAACAGTTCTATCGTCCCACCCAACTGCAAACTGCACTGGAACTGTTGCAACAGCATCCCGAGGCAGTGGTGCTGGCCGGGGGAACGGATTTGGGGCTAGACATGAGCCACCGCCGTCGATCGTTTCCTTGCATGATTTCCCTAGAAGCGCTGACAGAACTGCAAACCATTGATTCATTAGAGACTGTGGTTAGCATTGGTGCTACTGTTTCCCTCAATGATGTAAAAGAGACATTAAAAGGTCAGTTTCCTAGTCTGGATACCATGCTCGTTTGGTTTGCAGCACAACAGGTTCGCAATCGCGCGACGATGGGCGGAAACATTGCTACGGCATCCCCGATCGGCGATCTGCCTCCGGTTTTACTGGCGTTAGATGCGGTGGTGGAATTGGTCAGTTTGAACGGTGTCCGCAAAGTTCCCATCGTGGAATTCTTTACAGGCTATCGACAAACGGTACTGCAACCCGGTGAGTTAATTAGATCGATTCAGATTCCCACAACGCTAACACCCCAAGCCACCCAACGCTACAGCCAATCTTACAAAATCGGCAAACGGGGCACCGATGATATTAGCATTGTCGCAGCAGCTTTCACGATCGATGTCGATGCCCACAACACGATCGTCCATGCAAGATTGGCCTACGGCGGTGTGGCAGCAACCCCCATCCGCGCGATCGCGATCGAAGAGGACTTAATCGGTCAATCCTGGACAAGGGAAACCATACAAGCCTGTAAACCCAAGTTGCGGGACTGTTTTACGCCATTAAGTGATCTGCGGGGAAGCGCCCATTACCGGAAAACGTTAGTCGCCAACCTCTTTGAAAAATTCTTTATTGAAATGGGAGGCAGATAGACCCATGATTCATCAATCCAAATCCCATGAAAGCGCGATCGGACATGTGACGGGTAAGGCTGTTTACACCGACGAACAACGGCCTCCCGTGGACATGCTTTCGATTTATCCCGTGATGGCTCCCCATGCCCATGCTCGTATTAAACAGATTGACCTCAGCGCTGCCGAACAGGTTGTCGGTTACGTTACGGTGATTACTGCGGCAGACGTTCCTGGAATTAATAACACCGGGGTCATTCTTGCCGATGAAATTCTATTGCCCATGGAAGCAATCAGCTATTGGGGACAGGCGGTTCTGTGGATTGTGGGAGAAACGGAAGTCGCAGCTCAACGGGCTGCGGAGCAAATCAAAATTGAGTATGAACCCCTGCCTGCAATTTTATCGATCGCCGATGCCATTGCTGCCGAGCACTTCCATAGTCCACCGAATCAAATCAGTCGGGGGGATGCCGCAACGGCTCTGGCGCAGGCGGAGCATCGATTGACTGGGGAATTGGAGATTCAAGGACAGGATCACTTTTACCTGGAAACCCACACCAGTTGGGTGATTCCCGATGGCGAAGGGCATTTCCAAGTCTATTCCTCGACGCAACATCCTACGGAAACCCAGGCGATCGTGGCGCGGGTGTTGGGCCTTGCGAAAAATCAAGTGGTCGTGACTTGTTTGCGGATGGGTGGCGGCTTTGGCGGCAAGGAAACCCAGGCCAACCCCTTTGCGGCGATCGCCGCGATCGCGGCTCACAAAACGGGGCGTCCAGTGCGGGTCAAGTTGAAACGGGAACAGGACATGATGCTCACCGGGAAGCGCCACGGGTTCCTGGGACGGTACGATGTGGGATTTACTGCTGAGGGGCAAATTACGGCACTGGCGGTCAAGCTCTATGCCGATGGGGGCTGGAGTTTGGATCTGTCGCCTCCGGTGCTGCTGCGGGCCATGGTGCACGTGGATAACGCCTATTACATTCCCCATCTGACCGTGCAGGGCTGGATTACCAAAACCCATAAAGTTTCTAATACAGCGTTTCGGGGATTTGGTGGGCCGCAGGGAATGGTGGTGATTGAAGAGGTTGTCGATCGGGTGGCTCGATCGCTGCAATTGCCGCCGGAGGTCGTTCGAGAACGCAATTTCTACCGGGGTTCCGGGGCAAGCAACACGACCCACTACGGACAAGAAATCGTGGATAATCGCCTCGATCTAGTGTGGCAGGAGTTACTCGCGCGATCGAACTTTTCCCAGCGTCGATCGCAGATTGCTGAATTTAATCGCACCAGTATTGATAAAAAGCGAGGTTTAGCAATCACACCTGTTAAGTTTGGTATTTCCTTTAACAAGGTGCAATACAATCAAGCAGGGGCTTTGATTCTGATTTATACCGATGGCAGTATTCAGTTAAACCACGGTGGCACCGAGATGGGGCAAGGCTTACATACTAAAATGCTACAAGTAGCTGCAAAAGCTCTCGGCGTCAGTCTCCAGCGTTTTCGTATGATGCCCACCAGTACGGATAAGGTGCCTAATACATCCGCCACTGCTGCGTCCAGTGGATCAGATTTGAATGGGCAAGCGGTTAAAGATGCCTGTGAGACTCTAAAAGCTCGCTTAAAACCCGTTGCGACGCGATTATTAGCATTGTCGGAAGAGACACCCTTAGCGTTTGCGGAGGATTGGGTTTATTCTGCGGAAGATCCCACGAAAAGAATTACCTTTGAAGCCGTTGTTCAACAAGCCTATGACGATCGAATTAGTCTATCGGCAACGGGTTATTATCGCACTCCGACAATTTTTTGGAATCCTGAAACGGGCCAGGGCAATCCCTTCTACTATTTTGCCTATGGAGCAGCGGTGAGTGAGGTGGAAGTTGATGGGTTGACGGGTATGTTTCAGTTACGGCAGGTGGATATTGTCCATGATGTGGGGGAGTCGCTGAATCCGTTGATCGATCGCGGGCAAATTGAAGGGGGATTTGTGCAGGGAATGGGGTGGCTGACGATGGAGGAGTTGGTTTGGGACGATCGGGGCTGTCTGCAAACCCATGCACCCAGTACCTACAAAATTCCCACGATCCGCGAAGTCCCGGAAGCCTTTAATGTGCATTTGCTAGAACGAGCAGCGCAGGATGGTGTGATTTATGGCAGTAAGGCTGTGGGGGAACCCCCGTTGATGCTGGCGATTTCCGTGCGCGAGGCGATTCGAGATGCGATCGCGGCCTTTGGCAACCCTTCCACTGCAAAGGTTGTGCTGGCCTCCCCTGCAACTCCGGAGAAAATTCTAACCGCGATCGAACAGGTGATCGAACAGGCAGAGGTAGACGTGGAAATGATTACTTAATTGCAGCCCATCATTGTTTCTATAATCGCTTGTGCAATCAGTATGACCCGATCGTTGTATCACTCTTTATTACAGGCATTACAAACCGAAGCAGTCGTCTTAGCCACGGTCATTGAAGTATCGGGATCAACGCCCAGAGAAATCGGTGCGAAAATGTTTGTGAAAGCATCGGGTGAAATTCAAGGCACGATCGGGGGTGGCGCAGGGGAAGCAAAGGTCATTCACCAGGCGTTGCAAGTGCTGGAAACGGGCATCAAACAGCGGGTGGAAATTGATTTATCAGGGAATCGGCAGGTAGGAGCGCAGGAGCGTCCGAAGGAAGGGATTTGTGGGGGGAAGATGCAGGTCTGGCTGGAACGCTGGTCTGGAAGCGAGGCACGGTCGATCGTGCAGCAAATCATTATGGCCTTAGAGGCTGGTCAATCGATTACGTTAGTGACACCTTTAGCATTCGATCGATCTCCGTGGGTTGAGATCGATCGTGGTTGTGAGGCTGTTGATTATTGTGATGGGGTTGATCCCCCTAAATCCCCCTTATTAAGGGGGACTTTGAATCACAGTAATCCGGTTCCCCCCTTATTGAGGGCGGCTAGGGGAGATCAAATTTCTTCTATGGATGGGGGCGATCGTGGTTGTGAGGCTGTTGATTATTGCGATGGGGTTGATCCCCCTAAATCCCCCTTATTAAGGGGGACTTTGAATCACAGTAATCCGGTTCCCCCCTTATTGAGGGCGGCTAGGGGAGATCAAATTTCTTCTATGGATGGGGGCGATCGTGGTTGTGAGGCTGTTGATTATTGCGATGGGGTTGATCCCCCTAAATCCCCCTTATTAAGGGGGACTTTGAATCACAGTAATCCGGTTCCCCCTTTATTGAGGGGGACTAGGGGGGATCAAATCGCTGAAGTCTTGCAGCCACTGCCGACTGTATTAATTATTGGAGCAGGACACTGTGGTATTCAACTGGCCAAAATTGCGGATATGGCAGGCTTTCAGGTCATGGTACAGGACGATCGCGTGGAGTGGGCCAATACCGACCACTATCCCCAAGCAACTCAGATTTTCACAACCTCGATCGAAACCACGATCGCGCAACTCAATCATCATTCTGCGCTATATGTCGCACTACTGACGCGCGGCTATCAGTATGACGTGCAGGCATTGAAAGCTATGATGACTCAAGCAATTCCCTACCGTTACATTGGCATGATGGGCAGTCGGCGGCGGGTGCTGCAGGTGTTTCAGGCAGTGCAAGCGATGGCGTTGGATGGGGAAACGGAAGCTTCTGAACCCTTGATCAGTCAATTGATCAGTCAATGGCTACAGCAAATCTACGCCCCGATCGGTCTAGACATTGGTGCGCTGACCCCGGAAGAAATTGCCGTCAGCATCGTCGCAGAAATGATTGCCATTCGCCGACAACAATTTCCCCTACAATAAATTTCAGGATCGGGGGAACCCTAGATTTACGATAGTCCCAGCACTTTTTTCAGTAGCATCTGGTCAGCTAGCTTGATTCTAAAGCGGCCATTCTCGACATCACGAATCCAGCTTTGGCTCTTCCCGGCCTTCTCAGCTTAGCTGAGAAGGCTCATCCCCAGTTGTTTTCTAGCGGCCACAATTTGTTCTCCAGAGAGCGATCGAGCAGTGGTTGTTATCTTCTTTTTAGGTGTATTGGAACAGTTGTGATTCAGTTGTTTATCCTTATATTTTTCCCGTTGTGTTTCCTGTTGTTTCGATCGTGTTTGCCAATCGGACGGCAGTTTCAACTGAAGAATCCGCGCCTGCATCAAACGATTCCATTTGCCCCGAGGAGCCGCATCGGTTAAACGAGACGCATTTCCACCATCTGCCATCCAGAATTCCAGCGCATCCTCTGCATCATTGGGTAAATCGGCTAGTTTTGCCCAGAGCGGTTGAATTTCCGGCGGATAGGTTTCTGGATCAAAGATGGGCTTCAGTCCATAGTGGTTCAGGACTTCCAGATCGCTCTCAAAGGTGCGTAACAGACGCTTACGGTCTTCTCGGTGGGTTTGAGTGTGTTGCAGCTTGTCGTTGCCATAGGCGATTCGCATCAGCGTGGGAACTGTCATTCGCTGCTCAAGGCCCAATTTACTTTTAAACAGAAACCAGAGCATGATTCGAGCAGCTCCTTCATGCTGTTGCCAAATTCCCATAACCGTCTGGAGCAACGATTTTGGCAAGAGTCCATATTGATAAAACGCAGTCGCCGCTTTAGCACCGGATTGATTTAAAAAATATTGCGCCCATTGTCCAGCTTGGATATGAAAGGTCATTCCTACCAAATGCCGCCGACCCGCCTCATCTTCCTGAAGCTGGGGATGGATTTCTAAAAGGTGCCATAGGGGTGCTCTGGCGATCGAGAATTTTGGAATCCTGCCCTGTTGGGGCCAATGAACTTCCACGTCCAATCCACAGGACTGCTGCACCCATTCACGAATTAAAATGATTTTGGCAATTTTATTTAAATCAATAGTCCGGACAATTTTAGCGAGGCAGGAGTGGACAGAGAAGCTATCCATCGGATAGGGTGCAAATTAATCCAAAACGCACCGGATGGATAGCCATATGGAAAATATTGTAC
>NZ_JBLZFX010000050.1:0-42023 GCF_050753345.1 Alkalinema pantanalense CENA528
CCCACCCTCCCACTCCCCTACTCTCCATGAGCGCATCTCCTCCTCCCGCTAAAAACCAGATGAAAACGGTCTTCTGGTTTGGCATTGCTGCCCTCTTCCTTAGCAACCGCAAAGCCTTACTCCATGCTGCTCCCATGACTTCGATCGGAGCCATCATGATCGGCATTGCCTGTATGTTTCCCATGTATCTTTGGTGTGCAGGTCGGGTGAAGGGGATGCCCATTTTTCCGTTTTTCACCCTGACGTATTTATGGACGTTCTGTCTACCGCTATTGAGTGAAAACCCTAACGTATTAAAATATCCTCCCACAGCCCATCTCTACGCCAGTTTCACAACAGTTACTTTTCTGTTGTCTGGAACGCTAATTTGGTGGCAATTTGTTAGATCTCCCAAACCCGTCCAAAGTGCATTTCTAGCATTGAAAACTAAGCCTGCTGAGAATTTCTTTTTTTGGACATTGGGGGCTGCATTATTATTTAACATGTACTTTCTCGCTCGATGGTTTTCAGTGCCAGAAAGTCTTTTTACGCTGGTGCGGGGAATCGTTATCGGGTTAAGTACCCTGGGGATTTTTGTATTAGCCTACCGATGTGGAGGGGGATATCTTTCTAAATTTAAATCACGGCTACTTTTCTTTTTACTGGCTGGCATCATTCTAACCAGTGCTGCAACACTTATTTTAAAAACGGCATTAACTCTATTTTTGATGTCGGTTATTGCCTATGTGATTGGAGGCCGGAAATTACCTGTTCTGCCCTTGGTGATTGGGTTGATTTGTTTATTGCCATTGCACTATGGAAAACACCCCATGCGCCATAAATACTGGGAAGGGCCACCCAAATTAGTGCAACCGTGGGAATATCCTGCTTGGTTCCAGGAATGGGCCAGTTACTCTCAACAAACTTTATCCGAAAAGCCCCAGCGCTGGGATCCTCCTAAGGAGAAAAAGGAATCCTTCGTGGAACGATCGAGCGTCATTCACATGCTAATGATGGCGCAGGATAAAATTCCGCGACTTTATCCAACTATGAATGGTGCAACCTATGGCATTATTCCGCAGCTAATGCTACCGCGATTCCTGAATCCCAATAAAATCAGAAGTCACGAGGGTACGCACATGCTAAACGTCCATGTTAAGCGGCAAACCTATCAACAAACGTTTAAAACTGTGATTGCCTGGGGATTGTTACCAGAAGCCTATGCGAACTTTGGCTTTATTGGGGCGTTTATTGTGGGTGGAAGCTTAGGAGCCTTCTATGGGTTCGTCACCATGCAAGGGGTGGAAGCTCCGACATTCTCGTTCCGGACACTGTTTTGCATCTTGGTGATTAGTTTTGCGTTGGCGTCTACGGAGTGGACGGCGGGGGTGTATGCCGCGACGCTCCAGCAGTCTTCGATGCCATTGATTGGGATGCGGTTAGTGTTTATGCGCCGCTTCCGAAAGATGCGTCAGAAAAAAGTTGTGCCTGCTCCAGTGGGCTTAAGTCAGCAGGATATGGCTTGGTTACGATCCGATCCAGAATTGCTGCAACAACTGATCGATGAATTGGAACAGCGATCGACTCCCCCAATCCCCCAACAACTGAAACCGCAGACTTAATTGATTGACGATCTCGACAGATTTGATTCCCTAAATCCCCCTACCCTGCGGGAAGCAGAGCTACAAAAGGGGGACTTTGAAAGAATTTGTCTAAATTCCCCCCTTATTAAGGGGGGCTAGGGGGGATCAAGTCTATCGCATCGAAGAACAAATTCACTATCAAGGATTTCAGCAATCCTTTTACAACAAAATTACAGACCACTCAGCGTTACTCCTATGAAAAAACTAGCGATCGTGCTTTCCCATCCCATTCAGTACTATGCCCCTTGGTTTCGCCATCTCCACGCCGATCCGGAAATCCAACTGAAAGTATTTTATCTGTGGAATTTTGGTGTTTCGGAAGTCATCGATCGAGGCTTTGGGCAAAAGATTCAATGGGATATTCCGCTATTGGAAGGCTATGATCACGAATTTGTTGCCAATACCAGTTCCAATCCCGGCACCCACCACATTTGGGGTTTACAAAATCCGACCCTAATTCCCCAAATTCGCGCCTATGAACCCGATACGGTGCTGTTGATGAATTATAACTATGCCAGTTTGTATCACTTCCTGTGGCATTGGCAAGATTGCCCTATTTTATTCCGAGGCGATTCCCACCGGATCATGCCAGAACGGGGAATTAAAGCTTGGTTGCGGCAACAGTGGATCACCCAGGTCTACCAACACTTCGATCGAGTTCTCTACGTTGGAAAAGCCAACTATCACTATTTCCGAACCCATGGCGTTGCGGCAGAAAAACTTTGCTTCTCTCCCCACACTATCGAAAACGATCGCTTCATGGCCCAATCCGATCGCGCCCACGACCAAGCCAAACAGTGGAAGCAGGAACTTGGCATTCCGGCACACCATAAAGTGATTCTCTTTGCGGGTAAATTTATTCCGAAAAAACGTCCGATCGATTTAGTCAATGCCTTTGTGCAAGCGAATCTACCGGATACTTCGTTATTACTAGTCGGAGCGGGTGCGTTGGAATCGGATTTACGCAGCCTTGCCGTCCAGCATTCACAAATTTATTTCGCTCCGTTCCAAAATCAAAGCTTCATGCCCCGCACCTACGCGATCGCTGATGTCTTTGTCCTCCCCAGCTACGGTAGTTCCGAAACCTGGGGCCTAGCGGTGAATGAGGCGATGTGTTTAGGAAAGCCGATTCTTGTCAGTGATCACGTCGGCTGTGCAGAGGATTTGGTGCGCCCTGGCCACAACGGCTTAATTTTTCCCGCTGGAAATGTCGATGCACTCGCGAGTTGTCTTCAGCAAATGTTAGCCAGTCCCGCCACCCTAGCCATTTACGGAGAAGCCAGCCGCCAACTGATTCAAAACTACAGCTATGTCCAAGCCACCCAAGGGCTGAAACAAGCCATGGGGATTGTGGGGTAAATTCCCCAGAAAGCTACCCACCGTCGCCATAATCGAGTATCATCGGCACTGATTTAAAATCGCCAGTGGGTACCGTGGCACAGGTCATTCTCGACAACATCTATAAAACTTATCCCAAGGGTCGGGGCGCAGGGGAACCCGGTAGTCAGCCCGTCTCCGTTCTACGATCGATTAACCTCACCATTCGCGATGGGGAATTTATGGTGTTGGTGGGGCCATCGGGCTGCGGTAAGAGTACCTTGCTGCGCTTGATTGCAGGGTTAGAAGAGATCACCGGGGGCAACATTTACGTGGGCGATCGCCTCGTGAATCAACTGCCCCCTAAGGAACGGGACATTGCCATGGTGTTCCAGAGCTACGCGCTCTATCCCCACATGACCGTTTACGACAACTTGGCCTTTGGGCTGCGGCGATCGACGGCCCCTGCGGACACCCCCACCGCCTCTCGGTTGCCCCAATGGTTGGAAACCCTAGCCGTGGAAACCAGCCGCAAACTGCCGAAGGGCCTGCGTTACGTTCCCGATCGGGAACAACAGATCGATCGGCGGGTGCGGGACGTGGCAGCGTCGCTACAAATCGAAGGCTTGCTGAATCGGCTACCCAAGCAGCTTTCTGGTGGCCAAAAGCAGCGGGTTGCCCTGGGGCGGGCCATGGCTCGCGATCCCCAGGTGTTTCTGATGGATGAACCCCTGTCGAACTTGGATGCCAAACTGCGGGCCGAAACCCGATCGCAAATTGTCAAGCTGCAACGGCAACTGGGCACCACGACGATCTACGTCACCCACGACCAAACCGAAGCCATGACCATGGGCGATCGCATCGCAGTCTTAAACGCAGGGCAGATCCAGCAAATCGCCACTCCGCTGGAACTCTACAATCGCCCCGTCAATCGCTTTGTCGCGGAATTCATTGGATCACCGCCGATGAATTTCATTCCCGTCCAGGTCAAAGCGCCGCTGTTAATCATCCACCCCGACTTTCGCATTACGCTACCAGAATCCTGGGCTAACGTCCTCAGTCGCTACGACGGCCAAACCCTAACCTTAGGGATTCGTCCGGAGCACCTGAGCTACAGCGTGCCTGCGCCTAAAAATTTACCTGTCACCGTGGAACTGGTGGAAGCCCTGGGCAGCGAGACCTATATCACCGCTAACCTAGCGGGGCAACCCTTGGGATCGGGGGCTAGCCACAGTCGCGGAGAGGTTGGTAAGACCGCGATCGCTGCTCGCATTGAGGCGGATAAACCCGTGGGGATCGGCGAGAAAATCTGGCTGGCGATTAATCCCGACAAAATTCATTTATTCAATCCAGAAACCGGATTGGCGATCGATCCCTAACTTCCCGGCTAGGAAATTGCCATTGGTGTTTCCATGGGCTCAATGCAGCTCCATGGGCTCAATGTATCCCCAAAATGGGCGAGTTCTCCCCACGCCCAGAGGCGGGAAGTTTATCTCTGCTTTAACAAACATGAAAATTTTCTAAGGGGGATGGGAAATTCCACAGTCAGTCGCTAATTTAGAGAGATGAGGTCATCTCCACCGCCCCCCCTGCAATCTTCCCCCCGCAGCGTTGTGATCAAAACCCGGACGCTGCGTCCGTTTATCTGGCTAGGGTTGCTTCTCCTCGCTGGACTGTCTCGGCCTGTATTACTATCCCAAGCCGTGCCGATGGTGCAGCTTTCATCCCAGACCACCCAGCCCCAAGCCCTCGCCCGTGCCCGATCGCAACAACGCCAACAGCAGGAACGCCAAGTCCGTCCTGATAATTACGACCTAGCCCGTTACCCAGTGGACGATCGCAACGCCAAACACTGGAAAAACCTGCTGTGGACGACGGCGATCGTTGAACCGAAGCAGCCCTTTGTGGCCCAGGCGATGGACAGGATTCTAGCCATGACTCGTCAGGCTAAACTCTCCACGGCTCAAATGCGAACGATCGACATGGCCTTGCAGGTGGGTACGCAGTTGTATGCGACCGATCCCCTCGCCTACAGCAGTCTCGCGAACCAATTTCGGCTAACGATCGAACAAAGCAAAGATCCCCAATGGGTTGCCATGGCGATCGCTGCTCTGGTCAATGGTGATCGAACGGTCAAAACCAATCTATCCATCCAAGAAATTCAACAACTCAGCCAACGGATTCAGCAACGCTTTCCCAATTGGCAAACTCAACCTTACCTCTACACAACTCTGCAAGACATTACAACACGATTGAATCCACCCGCAGCCCCACCCCTCAAAGATTTGCTCCAGTGGCAAGCGCAACCGGGGGAAATGCAAGCCTACGTGTTGTGCAATAGCGATCGCCATGCCCTTTGTCGCATGATTCTCAAAAACGATCGGGGCCAGTGGGTGCAGGAAAAAGGCCAACTGTGGTCGGTGCCCTTGCTGCTGCGATCGGTACATGGCTTAAATTGGAATTTTGTACGAGGCAACACCCCCCAGGGTTTGTACCGTATCGATGGCACCACGCCCCAACCCGATGATTTGTTTTTCCGGGCCTACGGTCAGTTTTCCCTTGTCAATATCTTTGTGCCGTTTGAAGCTGGAACCACGGCCATGGCCGGATTCAGCGGTTCTCCCACAGACTACCGAGGACTGCTGCCCACGAGTTGGCGCGACCACTGGGGCTTGCAGCAGAGCTATTGGGCCGGAAAGTTAGGTCGATCGCTATTTCGTATCCACGGCACAGGCGACTCTCCTGATTTCTTCAGTGGCAAGCAGCGGAACCCGGCCAGCGGTGACTGGAACCCCACAATCGGCTGTCTGTCCGCCTTGGAACTCTACAGCGAAACAGGAAAACTGCTGCAAGCTGACATGCCCAAAATTCTAGAAAAGTTCCAAGCGGCCTCCAGTGACACGCTGCAAGGCTATTTGGTCGTGGTGGAGGTTCCCAAAACAACGGGCCAAGCGATCGCCCTTGAAGACATCATGGCAGGAATCAATTAAACACCAACCCTCCTCCCACCCTGACACCCTCCAACCCTCTAAACCCTACACAGAGCTATTTTCCTCAATGGTTTCCTCCATCTCCTCGTCAGCTTGAATGCGATGGACGCGGACATAATCCAAACGTGGCCCCTCCGTAGACATCACCGTCAGTTCACAGTTGCCGTACTGAAGTGTTTCACCCTCCATGGGAATGCGCTGCCATTGATAGAGCAGAAATCCGCCGAGTGTGCGATATTCATCCGCTACGGGCAAATTGAGACTTAACACATCGTTGACTTCGTCCAAATCCAGTTGGGCTTGCACAATAAAGGTATGACTGTCGATGCGCTGGATGGAAAGCACCGTGTCCATCTCAATTTCCGGGGTTTCACCGATCAGTTGCGCTACCACGTTCTGAATCGTCACCAAACCCGCCGTACTGCCAAATTCATCGACCACAATCACCAAGTGATGGCGCGATCGCTGCATCAGGGACAATAGCTCATCCAACGGTGTGTATTCTGGCACATATCGAGCGGGTCTGATCCAGGGCTGAATGGAACTGTCGAGGGTGAGGGTTCCCTGGACTAACGGTTCCGCCAATTCCTTGAGGTGAATCACGCCGCAAACATCATCCACCGAGTCCCCAATCACGGGATAGCGGGAATGGTGCGATCGGGCCACTTCATCCAACAAATCCCGTACCGTTGCTTCGACGGGAATGCTAATCAGACTGGTGCGCCGGATCATAATTTCCCCCGCGCTCACTTCCCCAAATTCAAAGGCATTGGCCAGCAACTCCCGTTCATCGGCTTCCAAGCCCATGGATTCACTGGGTGTTGCAATCATGAGCTGCAATTCTTCGGAGGTGATTTGGTTATAGCCTTCCTGGCCGGTATAGCGAATGCCGATTAAGCGTAATAGGAGCTTGGTGGATTGGTTCAATACCCAAATGAAGGGATTAAACACCTGGGCGATCGCTAAACTGAGGGGAGCCAGAAACCGCGAAATTTCCTCGGAGTACAGCAGTGCCAGGGATTTTGGACACAGTTCTCCTAAGACAATTTGCAGGTAGGCAATCAGGAGAAAAGCGAGGGGAATCGAGAACGATCGGGTGGCGACATCCAGCCAAGCGTCGGGCAAGGGTAATTGGGCTAAGCCCTGCCGTACTAAGCCCGCCATTGTACTTTCGCCGATCCAGCCGAGGGCCAAACTGGATAGAGTAATGCCCATCTGGGTGGTGGACAGGAGGCGATCGATGCTGCGCTGGAGTTCCTGAACGGTTCTAGCTTGGACATCACCGGCATCGACGAGTTGACTAATGCGCGATCGACGTACAGAGACAATGGAAAACTCCGCTGTCACAAAAAACGCATTGATGATGATTAAAAGCGCGATCGATAAAAGTTTCCAGGGGACGGTGACGGGATCCAATACAACGTCAGAGACGAGGATCTCCGATTGCGCATCAACCATGACCCATTGGGAGGTTGCAGGTTGGGCGATCGCGAACAATGCCAGGGTGACCATAGATTGATTCAGGGAAATGAATACCCCTTGCCCCCTATTTGACAGGAATACCTGCAACTTCTAACTGTACCTGCTGGGCAGGGTAGTCAGAGAGTTGCAGAGAAACCGTTTCCGCATTGTCCAACAGGCTGCTAGAAATTTTAAGGGTTCCAGTATACCGCTCACTTTTAGGAGCCAGTTCCGCAGGGAGTCCTGCTGTTTCTCCATTTAAAATGCGGCCTTGGTTATCCGTGATGGTTAAAAAACTGTAGAGAAATTTGACCGGTTGATTAGCATTGTTTTGAATGGCAACATCGAGTACGACGGTATCTTCCTGCCGCCGCATTCCTGTGACTTCCATTTTGACACCCTTGCTTTGACCTCCGTAAGGAAACTTTGCGGTATTACTCGGCTTCTCTGGCTCTTCTTGCTGCGGATTGGCCTGGTTATTTCCCGTGGCTGCGCTGCCTTTTCCGTTGTCCGTCCGTTCCTTGACTTCTTTGATAATGTCTTCCTCCTGAAGCAAAGACATCCCCTCTAAGGCTCCATTGGGGGCAGGACGGCTGTTGTTTTTGCTATTGGGTCGGCTATCAGGCTGGGTGATGCCCTTGAGTGCTTCATACCCCAACGAAAAGCCCCAGTTGGCACTAGCAAAGCCTGCGCCAATCATCAGAAACAACAGGACGAAGGTAAAGGTTGCGGTGGAGTTCAGTTTCATAGGGGTTCGCTCGCGGGTCAATCACGACTAGATTGTCATAACTGTATTGTCACGACTAGATTGTCACGACTAGATCGTCACGACTGCATTGTAGGAGCAGATAGTCAGTTATAGCTGATTTTTCAAGCTAAAATAGAACCGAATTTAGCCAAATTTTTGAGTCAATTATTTGAGTCAATTATTTGTCTGCTATTTTGGGAAGTCTGCGTTAGGATAGTTTCCACTATGTTACGTTTCCACAACGTGACGGCCTGTGGTTGGAGTGAACCTTGGTTCTTCCAAGTATTCTTCCCGAATAGGTTCATTTCCAGGGTTGGCCGAGCGGTATAGGCAGCGAACTCATAATTCGCCTTAGGCGGGTTCAACTCCTGCACCCTGGACTACTGACTGCTCAATCAAGATGCCTCGATCGCCGAGTTTCTAAGGTCTGCTTGCCGACTCTTGAGGATGAATTCCGCGATCGCGAGATCAACGGGCGTGGTTACCTTCAAGTTGGTTTCTTCTCCCACCACAATTTTGACTGGCAGATTGCACCGTTCAAACAAAGCGGCATCATCGGTGACTTCCCACCCCTGGGCAACGCCTTCATCGTGACACTTACGCAACAACGGCACGGAGAAGCCTTGGGGGGTTTGGGCAGCCCACAGGTTGGCGCGATCGGGTGTGTCCTGGATCAGCAATTCACTATCGACAACTTTGATTGTGTCTTTGACGGAAATGGCCGCAATCAGACCATCACAGGTTTGTAACGCGACAGCACAGCGATCGAACAACTCCGGTGTGGCTAAGCAGCGGGCACCGTCATGGATGAGGACGGCGGCGGCAGCGGCGGGTAGCGCTTGGAGGCCGTTGAAGACGGATTCCTGACGGGTCGATCCCCCTTGGATCAGATGGACGGGTTTGGTGAGGTTGAGATCGGTGAGGATCCTGGTGAAATCGTCGAAGTCGATCGGTTGGCCGATGATGCCGATCCATTCGATCGTCTGGGCGGCGGCGGCGGCTTGTAATGTCCAGGCTAGGATCGGTTGGCCGAGTAATGGGAGAAGTAGCTTGTTGCGATCGCTACCCATCCGTTTACCTGATCCAGCGGCTGGAATTAATAAATGCACGGTCACTCCTCACCTATGGGCCCAATGAATATTTTTGTCTCCCAATCCTAGCGAAGAACGGTACCGATATCTCCAGCGTTTTTTCTATCCCCTCTTTTCGTCGAACAAAGAGCAGTCGTATCGCTGTAGCCCAGTCAATTAGGACCAATCTTATTGTGACTTTATTGCTGACCAACCATAGCTTAGGGATTTGCAAAGAAATAATATCCCTTCTTCATTCCCCTACCCTCCTACCCTTTTACTCTCCTACCCCTACCCAATTGGGATTTTATTGATGCGCTGTTCCCTTACATTGGCCTGACTAGGGTTACGCTTATGAGCCTGATTACTGGGAGGACGAATATTCGCAACAACGGGTATCGTCAAGCCAAATCGATCCAAATCGATATCATCAAGCTCAATAGAGATTGTTTCACCGAATCAAAGACCGTTAAATGTGATCAGAATTTCCAAAAATTACCAGGCATCATTGAATACCTGCATCAGCATTCGGGAAAATCATGAATATTCAGTAGAGTGACTTCATCCCACTCTGCAAGAAATGTGTCAAGAAACATAGAAAGGGCTAGAGGCCATCAACTCCTTGCAAGCTAGTCAGTATCCTGCCTCTAGTCTTCAAATCCACTATCGTGTATACAATCCCAAACACGATCGAATTAGCTGCGTAACTCAACTTGAAATTTCTCTACCAATTCATCGCGCACTTTTTGTTGAACCGGATCAACATCCGCATCCGTTAAGGTGCGATCAGCAGTGCGATATACCATCCGAAACGCTAAACTCCGTTTTCCTGCCGGTACTCGATCGCCCTTATATTCGTCAAACAATTCCACCGACTCCAGCAGATTACCCCCCGCTTTCCGGATCGCCCGCTCTAGATCAGAGACAGATACCTTATTGGCCACGTAAAACGCGAGATCCCGATCGCTGGCAGGATAGGTCGAAAAGGGTTGGAACACCGGAACCATCGCTTCTTCAGATTCCAGATTCTTATAAATCAGATCCAAATCCCACTCAAACACATATAACCCATCCGCCAACCCCCGCTCCTGACACAATTGCGGATGCAGTTGCCCAAAGGTACCCAACCGTTCTCCCCGAATCCATAACGAGGCCGTCCGCCCTGGGTGGAGCCGCTCATCGCGACTATCGGGCTGGTACTCTACTGACAGCTTCAGTTGGTCAAACACCGCATCCAACAGTCCCTTCGCCTCAAACCAAGTCATCGGAGCTTCCTTGCCTCCTCGCATCCAACGGCCCCGCGAAGTATCACCGCCGAGAATTCCCCCTAAAACTTCCGCTTCGCCCAGTCCGTCTTCATCTTGGAAGAAAATATGTCCAATATCAAAACCATTCAAGGCACCGTTGCCCCGCTCTAGGTTGTACTGGCAGGCTTCAATCAAGCCATCCATCAAATTCGTCCGCAGAGCAGAATATTCCACAAATAGCGGATTACTGAGCACCACTTGCCGATCGCTCCCCGGTTTGCCTAAGGAATAATGCATCAACTCCGTTAAGCCAATTCCCCGCAGCGCCGATCTCAATTTCCGCAGCACCACTTGCTCTAGCGAGAGAAAACCCACTTCTCCCTTATCTGGCAATGTATCGGCAAAATTGTTGAAGCCATACATCCGGGCAATTTCTTCAATCAGATCAATTTCCCGTTCCAGATCCCGATAACGGTAGGGCGGCACCGTCACTGTCCAAACACCGTCCCCTGTGGCTGTCAGTTGGCAGTTCAACGCCACCAATGCTTTTTCTACTTCCGCTGCTTCCAACTCACTCAGGTCGTCACCCCGAACCACGAGGCCCAACACTTGCTTGACCCGATCGAGGCGCAGCTCAATCGATCGAGTCAAAGTGGCCGGACGGTGATCCGCCGTGGCTTGGGCCGTCACAGTGCCCCCCGCCAACTCGGTAATTAACTGCACCGCCCGCCGTTGGGCCAGTTCCAACTCTGCTAAGTTGACCCCCCGTTCATACCGGGCCGATGCCTCCGATCTCAACCCTTGACTACGGGCCGATCGTCGCGTCACCGCTGAATCAAACAGAGCTGCTTCCAGTAACAAATTCGTCGTACCGTCAAAGACTTCCGTTGCTTCACCGCCCATGACTCCAGCTAAGGCAACAGGGCGATCGTTCACCGTAATAAACTGAGTTTGTTCCGTGGCGGTGCGTTCCTGGCTATCCAACGTCACCAAGGTTTCCCCCGCTGTACCAAACCGAACTCCAAGCTTGAGAGCGTCGCTCCCGGCCACCTGCTTCAGCCGATCGAGATCAAAGGCATGCAAGGGCTGCCCCCACTCCAGCATGATGTAGTTCGTCACATCGACCACATTACTAATGGGTCGAACCCCGGCTGCCTGTAAGCGTCGCTGCAACCATAGGGGAGATGGGCCAATCTTAACGCCTTCAATCACTGTGCCAATATAAGCAGGACAAGCTTGCGGATCAGCAATTTCGATCGTTAAGTCTGGCCCTGCCGTCGCCGTCACATCTCCAGCTTGCGGCATGGTCAGTCGATTTACTGTCAGCGCAGCCACTTCCCGCGCAATTCCGATCATACTCAAGGCATCAGCTCGATTCGCTGTGGAGGTCAGATCCAAAACCACCTCATCTAATCCCAAGAGAGGCCGAACATCCATCCCTGGCTGGATGTCTCCCACGATCGATTCATCGAAAATATGGATCCCCTCTGAATCTTTCGTCAGGCCCAATTCTGTCAGGGAACAAATCATGCCATTCGACGGTTCACCCCGAAGCTTGGCGGGTTTAATTTTTATACCAGCATCTCCCACCTGGGGCAAAAATGTGCCAACCGTTGCAACCGGGACAAAAATATTTGCACGGACGTTAGCCGCCCCACAGACGATCTGATTGATTTCTCCTGTACCAATATCCACTTGGCAAACGCTCAGTTTGTCGGCATTCGGGTGTTGCTGGCGATCGACCACACGACCGACCACCACCCCATCCGCCCAAGTGCGACGATCCTCGATATCCTCTACTTCAAAGCCTGCCATGGTCAGCAGGTCTGCTAACTCTTCTGCAGATTGAGAAAAATCAACCAGGTCTCGCAACCAGTTCAGGGAAATACGCATCAGAAATTGACTTTGATCATTAGGCCGTGCCCATTGTACCGTTCCCATGGCTCAGGTGGGTGCCCCCCCAGTCCTAGAATTCATGGCAAGGGTATTATCTAATTTCAGATGATGAGACCGCCCGCGATGAATATCTAACTTTTAGACCCAAGATCTTCCAAAGATCTTCCAATCACATCGCTTTAGTTATTCTGTGCTAATGATCAATGCGCTAGCCATGAAGACTGAAATCTTTCGCAATGTTCCAGAGTCCGTCCAGAAAACAGTCATCTCTGATATCAGTTATCTCAGTAATCAGGGTGTTTTCTAAATAACTCCGATAGTTTCCCATGTTACTTCTGGCGAACTCGGTGAATAATAGAGTTTGAAGAGAGCGAACTATACGGAGAATTCTTTAAGTACCTAGTATTTAGTGAGAAGATACCGATGCTCGCAATGGTTGAAAATCGTTTACACCTGTTAGAAGTTCCTGCCAAGTAATTCCCATCTAGTGGGAAATTAGCGCTAAAGCAAACTGAGGTTTATACGGACTTGATGATTGAAGGACGTAACTTTAGCAACTCTTTACCAGGGATTTCTAGTGATCGCGCCTCTTTTTTCAACGATTCACGTTGATAATTGAGATACCTCTTTCCTTAACTTCTCGATCGTTTGTTTAGCGATACGCGGGTGACGCTGCATGAGCTACTGCTTGAATCCAGGCTGTCCTAATCCCGATAACTTAATCGATGCAGAATTTTGCCAAGCTTGCGGATCCAAGCTTCTACTGCGCGATCGCTATCGTGTTCTCAATGCCCTTGGGCAGGGAGGATTTGGAGCAACCTACTTGGCCCGAGATGAAGTGCTGCCTGGGCAACCTAACTGTGTCATTAAGCAGCTTCGTCCCAATGCCAGTGCTCCCCATATTATGCAAATGGCTCGCGAGCTCTTTGAGCGGGAAGCCCAGACCCTGGGTCGTATTGGTAACCATCCTCAAGTTCCTCGCCTCTTGGATTACTTTGAAGCGAATCAGGAATTTTACTTAGTTCAGGAATATGTTAGCGGATCCACGTTGCAACAGGAAGTAAAACGGAATGGGCCGTTTACTGAAGCAGGGGTCAAGCAATTTCTCAGTGAAATTCTCCCGGTTTTAGAGTATATCCACAGTCATCAGGTCATTCACCGTGACATCAAACCCGCCAATTTGATTCGTCGTTCCCATGATCTTAAGCTGGTACTAATTGACTTTGGAGCGGTAAAGAACCATGAGCAGACCATGGTTAATAATGCTTCAGAAAATACAGCCTTCACATCCTACGCGATCGGAACTCCTGGCTTTGCGCCTCCAGAACAGATGGCAATGCGACCAGTATTTGCCAGTGATATCTATGCCTTAGGCGTCACCTGTGTCTACCTATTAACTGGTAGATCGCCTAAGGATTTATCCTACGATCCGGCTACCGGAGAGTTACTTTGGCGGCAACAGGTTCAGATCTCTGAGCACTTTGCCAAGGTTCTCCAGAAAATGCTGGAAATTTCGGTGCGCCATCGCTACCAAAATGCCAATGAAATTTTCCGCGCCTTAGATCTGGAACCCTATTTGGATAGTTTGGCCCACAGTATGAATCAGGTGCCAGCAAAGGGTAATAAACCTGGCACGCCTGCTAGATCGGGGGATTTAACCGGCTCAGGCAATGACAAAAGTGCACCCATGTCCCCTGCGGCACGGGCTGCCCTAGCGATTCGCGCTCGTCAGCAGCAGCTTAATCGGTCTGACTCAACCAGCTTACAATCCGGTGCAACCCGCCAGCGGGTCATGGCGGCTCGGGCCACATCAGCATCGCTTAAAACCTCGGATTCCAAAGGGCAAACAACGAACTTTACTGGGAGTCGTGGAAAGAAACCACCCAAGTTAGCTGCTGAAGATCTGCAAAGTTACTACGGTAAAGGACGTCGCGACTTTGCATCCCATGATTTATCTCTGTTGCAATTGCCTCGGGTAGATCTTTCTGGGGCAACCTTCAATCAAGCGACTTTGAAACAGGTGAATCTTCAAGGGGCAACATTGGTCAATACGGATTTTGGTCGAGCTAACCTACACCGTGCCATTCTGAAGGATGCTAATTTGACCAAAGCCTACTTGAGTAATGCAGATTTAGAGGAAGCGGATTTGCGGGGAGCGGATTTACGAGGCGCATATTTGCTGAATGCCAATCTGCGAGGGGCCAACCTGTGTGGGGCCAATTTGACAGGGGCCAAAATGTCTCCAGAGCAATTTGCTATGGCAAAAACGAATTGGATGACGGTGAAGCCCAATGGGAGACGCGGAGGAGGTTGGTAGGCAGAGGAGGTTGGTATACAGAGGAGGTTGGTAGAGCAGGGTCGGGACACTCACTCGCTCCCAAACGATCGCTCCCAAAGAATGTCCCAGCCACTAGGGTAGCCATTCCAGATTGACGCCAATGCGATGTTCACGCATCGATCTGCCTCGCCAGCGTTCAAACTCTGCGGCCAAACGCAGTTGGGGGGTGACCGCATAGCCAACCGTCACCTGCCCGATACTGACTTCGTCCACTGTCCCTGGATTGACCCAGATTTGTTGCAAAATGACATCCGATCCGCCCCCACGGGATGGAATCAGTAAAAGGCGACCACCGATCGCCCAGCCATCCGTGCGATCGACGGTCGTGCGCAGAGTTCGATATCCTACAACGGGAGCCAAGTTGAGGTAACTCCCCAAGGGACGTAGGTAAAAGTGGAGGTCACCGCCAGCAAGTTCAGATTTTCCATTGCCGCTGGCACTATATTGGCCGCTGACTGTTATGGGACTGCGGCCAATCCGCCAATCTTCAATTCCGATCGTCCAGCCTGCTCCAGCCTTAGTAAAGTTGGTATACCCCACCCGTAGCCGAGTGCGAAAACTGGGTTCCTCCCGGATGCTTTGTAAAACGTTGGGACGATCGTTTAACCATTTCCGCAAAGTGGGGCTCTGCTGGAGTAACTTCGGATCCAAATCTAATGTTGTTGCCGAAGGGGCTGGCTGGCTTACCTCGATCGTTAAGTTAGGCTGGGTGGTTAAGTTAGGCTGGGTGGTTGGGGTAGGCTGGCTTACCACTCCTGGAATCATCATCAGCCATCCCATGCTGGTCAATCCAACCGTTCCAGCAGGTCGAACTAAAGGCCCCATTAAACAGTGCCTACCCATTCTTTGCCCAGTTTTGCCCATATCTTTCGTGACGTTGACCCGACTTTACTGTTTACTTGCTTCATCTGTGGCATCTTTTTGTCCGTTGGATCTTTTGATCATGAGCGTAAAAAAACACTCAAAAGTCCATAAAAAAGGCTCTGGTTAACAGAGCCTTTTTTGTTCTACAGAAATCAATGCAAGTTAACTAGCAATCTTAGCGAACGACGCCTTGGGCTGCTTGCATATCGATCGGCTTAATCAAGTAGAGCGCTACCAAGTTCGTGACATTGCTCACATAATGGGGCAACTTCTTCAAGAACTTAATCGGTGCAGGGGCGTTGGAAGCATTAATTTCTGCCAGCTTCTCATTGTTCTGGATGCAGGTTTCCAACCGGGGATAGAAGGAAGGATGATCCACGTCCAGAATGACAGGGAAGACCTTACCGGCTGACTGATTTGTTTTAGTGATGACTTCCCGTTCGAATTCCCGAGTATTGAAGCCCAATGCCTCATAGAAGCCCGTGCGCTGGATGTCATTCAAGTACATCGTTGCGAACACGGACAGCAGGAAGAATCGGCACCATAGCCGCGCCCGCAGACCATTTAAGGTGTAGGGCAACGCTCGCATCACAGCGTCAAAGAAGTCACCGTGACGATTTTCGTCTTGGCACCAGTTTTCAAAGAAGTTGAAGATGGGGTAGAGCTGGTTCTCAGGGTGCTTCTCGAGGTGGCGATAAATCGTGATGTAGCGCCAGTAACCAATCTTCTCTGAAAGGTAGGTGGCGTAAAAGATAAATTTGGGCTTGAAGTAGGTGTACTTGCGGCTCTTGGTCAAGAAGCCCAAATCCAACGACAGGTTGAAGTCAGACATGGCTTTGTTTAAGAAACCAGCGTGACGCGCCTCATCCCGAGACATCAACGCAAACCCTTCTGCCAACAGTGGATTGCGGTTTTTAAGTTTACGGGAGAGCTCCTTGTAAAGCAAAAAGCCTGAAAATTCTGCGGTGCAGGAGCGCTCCAAAAACTCAATAAATAAATTGCGGGTTTCGCCACTAATGTGATCCCAAGACTTATCGAATACGTCACTCCGCACGAAGTGGTGGCGATTGTAGTCGGCGCGAAATTCTTCCATCAATGCCCGCAACTCTTCTTCGTTGACGGACATGTCCATCTGCGCCATCTCTTCAAAGTCTGTTGTATAGAAGCGAGGCGTTAGGATGGTTTCCTTCGCAGGTACTTTAATACCGGGACGAATTTCTTCAAATTCGGGTTTCTTAAGGGAATCTACCATGGGTGCGATCGCTCGTCGTGTGGTTCGTTCTAAAACGCTTCGGCTGTCTAGAAGATGGCAGGATGCGCTGGCACCCAGCAAATAGGCCGATGCTGGATAGCGCCAATTTCGCTACGGACTCTAGTGTATCAAGGCACCTGGTCTAGTCCAGCGGGAAAGCCGGGAAGTTGATGTTTTGTTACAATCTAGCCATCTTTCTACATCAACTTCGACTTAATTCAATGCCAGCCACTTTTGGCCGTTGAGTCGTTGCAGCGTGCCTAATACCAGCAGATCCAAAGTCACTTTTTTCTCGTCAATCCGGAAGGATTCCAGAGTGCTGGCATCGCGTCCGGTGGCGGTGGCGGAGAAGCCCCGTTGACCTTGAATATCTTCGTCGTAGAAATAAATGTTGAACTGGCGCAATTGTTGATTGGCTTGCCATTGGCCGACGACTTGCCAGCACTCCGGAAAGTCTGTATATCCTACCACCGGAATTTTTTGCTTAACAAACTGCAGGGCGACCCCTGCAATTTTGAGCTTTTCAAAGCCCTTTTGCAATGCGGGTAGATAGTCCTGCTGAATAAAGTCGGCAAAGGGTTTAGATTCTAGCGCCGGCGGTTTTTCTTTTTTGGGCTTGGCAGCAGCGGAGTCGGCAGCGGCGGCCTTGGGGGTTGCTTCAGGTTGCTTGTTGGCGTCCGTCATGGGTAGAAATTCTCATGCGATTTCCTCTGAAAAAACATCATAGACGATGGTCAAGGGATCACGTCGTCCGCTAAGGTCGATCGAAGCTTAAGATTACCCAGGATTTTTCAATGGCTGAGTTCGCAAGTCATCAATCCTTTCCGCTGCATGTCACTCGATCGGGCCAAGGCTGGCCGATACTTTGTCTCCATGGGCACCCAGGAACGGGGCGCAGTATGGGCGTTTTTACCCAGCACTTGAGTCAACGTTTTTGTACGATCGCCCCGGACTTGCGGGGCTATGGTCGTAGTCGAACCCGCCGCCGCTTCCAGATGGAAGATCACTTGGCCGACTTAATCGGTGTGTTGGATCAATACCAGTGCGATCGAACGGTGATCCTGGGCTGGTCCCTGGGCGGCATTTTGGCCATGGAATTAGCGCTGCGATATCCAGAACGGGTGAGTGGATTAATTTTGGTGGCAACAGCAGCACGGCCTTGGAGCGATCATCCCAAAGTGGGGCTGCTAGACAATGTGTTGACGGGGGTTGCAGGGCTGATTAATTGGGCGAAGCCGGGATGGGATTGGAATATTACCACCTTTGGCCAGCGATCACTATTCCGCTATTTAGTCCAGCGCCACCAGTCCACGACCTACCAGTATCTCGCCCGCGAAGCGGTCTACGCTTACTTAACAACTTCTCAGCCTGCTACCCACGCTTTGTATCAAGCCATGGGGCGTGGTTATAACCGGGTACCGGAACTCTCGAAAATTCAATGTCCTGTGCTGATGCTCATGGGAGAACAGGATCGCCATATCGCTGCTGCATCTAGCCGAGAAACTGCTAAAGCTCTGCCGAATTGTGAATGGGAATGCTATGACCAAGCAGCGCACCTATTACCGTGGGAGACTCCGGAAGTTCTACTCAATCGAATCGATCGTTGGCTAGCAGATTATCCGGAAGTAACGCGCCTCACGTAGCTTGCGGGGGCAATAAGGGGGGAGATCAGAATCTGTGCCATTCAAACTCGTGAAATCAACGGAGACGTGGCGCTAACACGCCTCCCAAAATCCATGAAACCAGGGACTAACTGGCCGTGTAAGCACTAGACCAATTTCCCACAGTCGGACTGGGTTCATCAGAGATTGTTAAATTTGTAGGTTTACACCGCTTAATTTCAACTCCGACGACTTGAGCCCCCTCTTTCTCTAGGTCCTCAATGTATCCAGGTTGGTCTGCTTTCGCTTCCGACTCAGTCAGAAAAGGACCAAAGTAATAGGTGCAACGAGGGCTGTCAGTGGTAATTTCTACCCACCAAGCCATTCCTAAAAAATCCATTGAGCTAACTAACAACTCTTTCATATTGCTCTGCCAGAAATGATGTCCGAATTTAAATGTGAAACATGGCGCGAGGAAGTCATTAAATCCATTTATAACTTCCTCACATTGAATCTTTCAACGTAATTTCGACACAATTTTGCAGCAATTTGATCGAAAAGAATGGGGATCAGTCGGGGATCACAAATTTATTAATCAACGGAGTGAGGAAACCTTGCGAGTCGTCAGATTAATGGTACTGCTCCAACGCTGTCGATAAATTTCATACAACGCCATTCCCGTTGCCACTGAGGCGTTTAAGCTAGGTGTTGTTCCTGCTAAAGGAATAGAAACTAGGACATCACAACCCTTTTGTGTTGTTAAGCTTAGACCATCTCCTTCCGCCCCAACAATTAGTACCGTTGATTTTGCAAAATCAACAGTGTGAATCGGTTGGCTGGCCTCGCTGGAGGTGCCGTAAATCCAGAACCCCGCTTCCTTCAACTGTTCCAAGGCTCGCACTAAATTCACCACCCGCGCGATCGGGAGTTTTTCCAGAGCGCCTGCTGCCACTTTTCGCACGGTGGACGTCACTCCAACAGCACGTCGTTGGGGAATCACAAGTCCTTGTGCCCCAATGGCTTCAGCCGTTCGAATAATTGCACCTAAGTTATGCGGATCTGTAATACCATCTGCGACAATAATCACAGGCTGAGTCGATTTTTCTTTAGCTTGATCAATGAGATCTCCCAACTCTAGATATTCGTGGGGAGAGACTTGAGCCGCAATCCCTTGGTGGGTAGCTCCCTGGGTGATTTGGCTTAAGCGCTTGGGTTCGACTTCATCAATAACAGCACCACGGGATTTGGCCTCGTTCAACAAACTGTGAAAACGGGGGTCATAACGCAATCGGGAGATCACCCAAATGCGATTGAGGGTGTGTTCATTCTCTAGCGCCGCAGTGACTGCATGTCGCCCATAGATCAGATCAGAATTTTCTGATTCAGAAGACGCCATGATCTCCGCTGTATTCACAGAATCATCGGTAAATCGACTAGGGGTGAAATCCCGATCGCCGTGCGGTGATCGGTCTGCAAATCTATGGTCATTTCGGTGATTCCGGCCTATGGAGGGCCGCTCTCGCCGTTCATCGCGGCCATTGCGATCGATGAACTTGCGATCTCCCCGATCCTCGCGCCGATCTTGATGCGAAAACTTTCGATCACTCTGGCCATTGCGATCGATGAACTTGCGATCTCCCCGATCCTCACGATTATCCCGATCACCGCGCTTAGGGAACTCAACCCGACCATTGCGGTCAACAAACTTCCGCTCAGGACGATCGCTGCGTTGGGCATCGCGATTTGAAAACTTGCGGTCATCACGGCCATTACGGTCATCACGGCCATTGCGGTCAACAAACTTCCGCTCAGGACGATCGCTGCGTTGGGCATCGCGATTTGGAAACTTGCGATCCGCAGAATTAGATGTGCCGCTTGCCTTATCGCGGTACTTACCCCCACTGCCACCACTGCTGCGTCGATCGCCATACTTCGGAGTCCCTTTGCTCTCCGATCTTCCTTCGCCCGATGGGTTAGAGCGATGTCCAGAATGATTCCGTTTGAATGCCATAATCCAAAATCCTGCCAATAAAGCTAAGAGAAAACAAGAAAAAATACAGTCGATCTCGGAGCATCCCCCAACCCGACGAGATCACTGAATACCGCAGGCTGAGAAATCCCCAAGCCTGTTCCAGTCCTTGCGAAAACGCTAGACTGAGACAAATTGTCATGGTTGAATTTCACCGTCAGCCCCATCAGAAAATTGTCTGATCCCATTTGGCTAGTGATTAGGGGCGGACGCAGTGGTTAGTCAACCCGCTCTGTGGGGAGCGGAAAGACTTTCTTCACTGGAATGATTGAGGTGAGACAGTAAGACTTCTAGGCGCTCGGGTTGCACGAGGTATAAGTAGCCAATCAATGCTTCAAATCCAGTTGCCTGCTGATAGATTTGAGCATCCACTCGTTTGTGGCGGGACGAAGCGGCGTTACGGCCTCGGCGAACCCAATCCCACTCGACATCGGTTAAGTGGGGCGCTAACTGCTGAAGATAGTTCGCTTGCGCTTCAGCACGGACTTGAGCAACAACACGGTGGTGATAGGTTTCAATGCGCTGGGGAGGGAGCAGCAGCGCTTGACGGATGTAGAGTTCGTAGACCGCATCTCCAAGGTAGGCCAAGGCAGAGGGCGATAGGGATTGAACTTTGCGCAGGGGCAAAGGACGGGGTTGCAACAAAAATGAACTGCTCAATGAACTGCTCAATGAAGGAGCGGCCTCAGTAGAACTCACCACAGGAACGTAAAAATCACAGAAACATTGCCGAAATCAAATTGGAATAAAAGGGCTATCCAGAGATCTTCTGGATAGCATTATCCTATATCCCTCCAGGGCTCAGGCAGACTTGACATTCGCGATCGCTTCATCCACAGAAGCTTGCAAGGCTAAAAACTTTTCTAGCCGAACCAGCTTAACGGTCTGAGTCACGCGAGGGTTGGTCACAATCTGTAGGGTTCCGGCATCCGATTGCGCTTTTTTAGCAATCTGAACCAGTGCCCCTAAACCAGAGCTATCAATCATGTCGATCTTAGATAAATCCAAGACAACATTTTTGGGGCCTTCATCAAGACACTTATTGAGCACTTTACGGAAAGTGGCCTCAGAAAAAGCATCCAGAAGACCTGTGAGGCGAAACAATTGGTAGTTATCCTTGACTTCGCGAGTGCCTCTCAAGCTAACGGTCAAGGTCAGTTGCTCAGGTATAGCGGGCCTCCTCGCTCCATAGTCCAACAATCCGACGAACCAGTATACACTCTTTCTGACTGAGTCCGCTATTCATTTATTGATGAACAGCATGTTTACTAAAGCTAAGCACGCTGATGGGCTTGCATGGCTTGGACAAATTGCTCAAACAGGTAATCAGCATCGTGGGGGCCTGGGCTAGCTTCGGGATGGTACTGTACGGAGAACATGGGCAGGGTCTTGTGCTTCAGGCCGGCAACGGTACGATCGTTCAAGTTTAAATGTGTCACTTCCACAGTAGCACCGGGTAGGCTCTCAGGATCGATCGCAAAACCGTGGTTTTGGCTAGTGATTTCCACCCGTTGGCTCAATCCTGCCGGATGGTTTAAGCCACGATGGCCAAACTTAAGTTTAAACGTCTCTGCCCCCATGGACAGCCCCAAAATTTGGTGACCCATGCAAATACCGAAGATGGGTTTATTGGCTGTTAAGAGTGCCTGGGTCGTGGCAATGCCTTCGGTAACGGCAGCGGGATCTCCAGGGCCGTTGGACAGGAAAATACCATCGGGATTGTGGCTAAGAATTTCCTCTGCTGGAGTATTAGCGGGTACAACGATGACCCGACAACCATAGCTTGCCAACCGCTTGAGAATATTGCGCTTAATGCCAAAGTCGATCGCGACAACGGTGAATGCTTTGTCTGAAGAGGCCGTGGGGCTAAATTCCCAATCTGCCTCAGTGGCTTCTGTCCATTCGTAGGGGCGATCGGTCGTTACTTCTTTCACGAGGTTCAATCCCGCCATGCTGGGGGCCGCTTGAACTTGCTGGAGTAAAACTGCGGGATCCAAAATTTCCGTCGAGATACCGCCATTCATCGCTCCCGCCGATCGCAGACGACGGGTCAGGGAGCGGGTATCAATGCCGTAAATGCCAATCAAATGGTGTTGGGCAAGATAATCTTGCAATGACTGGGTCGATCGCCAGTTGCTAGGCCGTTCACAAATATTGCGGGCAATCACACCGCGAACGTGGGGCTGCTGGGATTCTTCATCTTGGGGATTGACGCCCGTGTTGCCCAACTCAGGGTAGGTAAAGGTGACAATTTGGCCGCGATAACTGGGATCGGTGAGTACTTCTTGATAGCCCGTCATGCCCGTGTTAAACACCACTTCTCCGATCGTGGTTCCCGTTGCGCCGAAGGAGAAGCCGTGGTAGCTCGTACCATCCGCCAAGACCAGCAAGGCGGGTTGAACTGAAGAGAGGGTCATAGACTCAGCCTGTGCAAATGCCTGTGAAAATAAATCCAGCGTATTATCTCACCTTTATCGAAACCACAACGGGTCAGAATGATGGATTCCTGAAAAATTTCGTTTTCTGGAGGGGCCAAGGTCCTAGGTGGGAAATATCCTGGATACAGACCTTATTTGCGATCCCGTTACCATGGCTAATTTGCGGAGGACTATCCTGAGGACTCTTACAAGGACTCTCCCATTGCATTCTGATGCTAGGAGAGTTGATCCTACAACCAGCCTAATGCGATGGGGATTTGCAGCCACGATCGGTCTGCTCTGCGCCTCTTGCCAAGCACCGACGTTCACGCCGCAGGCCAGTCGCCCTAGTCCGACAGCAAGCGTCACCCCAACGGTCCCCGCCAAGCCAAGCCCTCAGCCGCCTACGGCCTACGGTAGTAAAGCGCTCAGACAGTCCTCAGCGAAGCCGACCGTTAAATTAGTGAGCAGTCCAGTGTTCCAAATGGCGCTGGATAAGGCAGAAAGTGCTGACAGCATTTCCCAATCAGCCCAATCACCCGAGGATTGGAATTTAGTGATCGATCGCTGGAAGTCGGCCATTCAACTGCTGAAACAAACGCCCAAGGGCGATCCAAACTACAAAGAAGTCGATCGGCGTTTAGCGATTTTTCAGGCGGGGTTATCTCGGGCAGAACAAAAACTAGCGCGATCGCAGGGACGAAATACCAGTGAACGCTATGTTGCGGTGGATCCTAGAATTTCTGACGATGGAGAGCCAGTCAGTCTTGCGCCAGCGGGCAATCGTGTTTATCGGGTAGCCATTAAGTATTACCAAGGCGGCATCCCGGTTGTGGATGTGTTGTTCAACGGCAAATATCGTTTTGAAATGATGGTAGATACCGGAGCCAGCGGCACGATGATTACCCAGGATATGGCCCAGTCCCTCGGCGTAGAATCCATCGGCTCCGTACCTGCGATGACCCCTGCCGGAACAACCCAATTCAGCGTGGGCTATCTCAAATCCATGGCCGTGGGGGGGGGCACGATTTATGATTTCCCCGTGGCGATCGGCCCGGTGGCGCTCCTCGGTCACGACTTCTTTGGTGATTGCGACATCAGCATTAAACGCAATCAAAACTTGGTGGAATTTTCTCGCTGCTCCAATTAGGAGAGGTGGGTAGACGGGTGGGAGGGTAGGAGGGTAGACGGGTGGGATGTCCTGGGTTGAATCTTGTGGGCATTCACTGATGTGATTACGGCTTGAGTTACCAAATCGATCTCAGATTGACCCCTAGGCCCGGAAGCTCAGGATCGCCACTGATCGTTTCAGGATGATCTAAAACTTCTACTGCTTGATTTAAACGATAGATATAGACCTGTTGGGCTTGCCGATCGATCAGCCAGCCCAACTGCGCTCCATTATCGAGGTATTCCTGCATCTTGGCTTGCAGCGTCTCTAAACGATCGCTGGTCGATTTCAGCTCAATCACAAAATCGGGACAGAGCGGCGCAAAGGATTGTTGTTCCTCCGGTCTCAAAGCCTCCCAGCGATCGCGGCGAATCCAAGATACGTCGGGCGATCGGGTCGCACCATTGGGTAAGGTAAAGCCTGCACTAGAGTCGAATCCTAGCCCGGTTCCGTCCTGTTCCGCCCAAATTCCCACCTGAACCGCCAAGTTAAAATTCCGGTTGCCTGTATCGGAAAACGTAGGCGACATGATTAGGACTTCTCCTTGGGCAGTGCGTTCGACTCGTAGGTCAGGGTTGCTACGGCAAAACTCATAGAATTGCTGCTGCGTCATCTCCATCAAGGGAGAAAGCTGCACCACGATCGGGCTGCCATGGGGGTGAATCAGCAACTGGGTCATGTTAGCCTCGCTGGATGGCTGATTTCTCCAGTGTAGACTTCTCCGTTGAGGTGGAGCAATTGGTCTGCCTTAAGCCTTCAGAAATGCTACCAATTGCTCTAACTTGTCCCAAGCTGTGCCACTGTCAATCACCGACTGGGCAAGGGTCACACCTTCCGTGATCGAAGATACTTTTTCGCCGACTTGCAGGGCTAATGCCGCATTTAAGGCCACCGCATCCCGTTGAGCCTGGGTTCCCTTACCCTGGAGGATATTGCGCAGAATTTCCGCATTCTCCGGCACATCACCGCCCTTCAATTGCGCGATCGGTGCAGGGGTAACCCCCACTGCCACAGGATCCAAGGTTTGTGTCTGAATCTCACCATTAGCCAGCACTGCCATGTCACTCAGATCGCCTAACCCCGCTTCGTCTAATTTTTCGCGGCCATAAACGACGATCGCCCGCTGTTTGCCCAATTGCTGAAGGGCCTGGGCGATCGGTTGCACCAATTCCGGCTTATACACCCCAATCACCTGCCCTGTCGGATTGAGCGGATTGACCAACGGCCCCAACAGATTAAACACCGTGCGAATTTTTAATTGTTTGCGCAATTCCGATACCGCTTTCATCGCCGGATGCCAACCGGGCGCGAACAAAAACGTCACACCCACTTCTGGCACTGCTGCATGAATTTTTTCCGGTGGCGCGGCCAAGTTGATTCCCAACGCTTCCAACACATCCGCCGACCCGACCCGACTGGAGGCCGATCGATTGCCATGTTTCGCCACGGCAACCCCCGCTGCGGCAGCCACAAACGCGACTGCAGTGGAAATATTGAAGGTGGATGCCCCATCACCTCCCGTACCGCAGGTGTCAATTAGCGGCGTCGGCATGGTTGCGCCCGTACTTACGATCGCCTGACTTTGCAAAATCCCGGCCATTCCCGCCAGTTCATCCCCAGAAACACCCTTGGCTTGCAACGCTGCTAGGATCGCACCCGATAAGCCCTCAGGAATTCCACCACTTAACCAACCTTGCATCAAATCGGCGGATTGGTTGGGGCTTAAGGATTGTCCTTCAAGTAACTGTTGTAACAAGTCTGGCCACTGGGAACTGGATGGGGTCGCCAGAGGGGAAATCGGCTGGGTCATAGAACAGGCTCAATTTACGACTGTGAAAGCTTAAAAAAATCTGTAAAAGAGATCGTCGATTGTACGAGGATATCCGTTGCAAATCTTACCCCAATCTTTCAGGATAGACAGTTTTGGTTCTGGGTCATGCCCACCAGAGGAATCTAAAAGGTTTGTGCTAGTCTGATCTCCAGCTAGACATTGTTATCCAAGTTACACTTAATGATCCTGTCTACGGTTTGAGTTGGCCATGAATCTGGTTTGTCATCCCTCCTGGGGATTTACTTCCTTTTCCATCATCGAAATTAGCAATTTATTCCCAGAAACTGCTCACTCCATCCTTCAAACCAGCGCTTGACAGAAATTATGGATGATTCACATCAGTGGATCATTCACAAACTGAGCGGGACTGAGTTTGGGGGAGCAAATAGTTTAAGGGTGCAAAGTTCAATCCGATTCCAGATCCCTTAACTCCACGATCGTTGTTAAACTGCCAGCAGCTTAGAAAGGTTCAACCCATTGGATACTGGCTAGACTTGCAGTCCAACGGTTCAGTTCAACGTTTCAGTCCGAACGCAGCCAGTCTTCTTTCCAGTGCCAATGTTTCCAGTGCCAATGTTCCCTGTTCTGTTATTCATTTCAGTTGTCTGCATATGCAATGCCCCTCATCGACTTTGAGACCAGGGTTGAGTCACTCACGCCTGAAACTTGTTATTCAACCAAGTGATCCTTCGGTTGAGCAATGCATTACTCTCCTCGGATTTCGGCCCATTCCTTCAGTGCCCATGTTGTGGCAACGGGAGATTGCATCTGGGCAGATGGCGACTTCTCTACAGCAACTTAGTCACTTGGTTTCGGAGGCTGGACAACAAGCATCACGAGGCGTTATTACTGCAATATCACCGGAGTCTCCCCAGTTTTTTTCAGAATTTTTAAAGGCCCAATCCTTAAGTGATTTAACCCGATTAGTGCGCCATAGCTGGTTTGTTTCATTGCTTTCGCAGCAGCGATTATTTTTTCACTACCAACCAATTTTTCGGCTTCGTTCAGGGCAGATTGTTGCCTATGAATGCCTAGCGAGGGGAACGACGGATGATGGCCAGGAACTCAGTGGGCAACAACTCATTGATGCAGCGAAAGCGACTCAACTCACCCATGAATTTGATCACTTGGCGCGGGAAGTATGTTTGCAATCGCTGGCGTTGTTGCTTCAGGCATCTGCCCATTTGCAACAGCAACAGTTTTTTATCAATGTGGTACCCAATGCGATCGCGGAAAACCCAGCCATCCTAGAACAGCATCTCCAGCAGGTAATGGATTTAGGGATTCAGCCACAGCAAATTGTGTTTGAGCTGACGGAAATTGAGGCAGTACGAGCCAAAAGCCATGTTGCCCAAGCAATTCAGCGGATTCGAGACTGGGGCTGTCAGTTGGCGATCGATGATCTGGGGAGTGACGTGGCGTTGAACCACTACTGTTTAGAATTTCGTCCCGATATTCTCAAGCTCGATCGGGCAATGGTGGACGGTTGCAGTCGTCATCCAGTGAAGCAAGTGCTGCTCAAAAGCATGGTACAAGCCGCCCATGATATGGGGATTCAAATTTTAGCGGAGGGCATTGAACATCGAGAGGATTTGCATTTTTGCCAGGAAATTGATGTGGACTTGGCGCAGGGCTTTGCCCTAGCTCGGCCTAAAATTCTCTTGCCCCAAGAGCCATCTCGGGCGGCGGAAACCCGTTTGGCAGACTGGGCTGGTCATTGTCCCTTAGACCCCTTAGAACCGCTTAGATTCCGTGCGATAGACATAGAACTGACCGAGTGCCCCGATCGTTTCTAAGTCGTAGCCGGTTGGAATAGGCAATGCTGAGAGCACCGGAGACATGGAAGCTGGAACGACCGATCGCAACGATAGTTGGGTTTTGTAATAGCTAAATAGCCAGTAATTCTGGCGCTGGGTGTTGCCCCGGATAAAGGCTTTGACCTGTTCTTGATTTTCTTCCACCAAGCGGGGACATTGCTTGGCCAAACCCAGGGGCACTTGGGGGCATAGCTCCGATTTCATTTGATCGATCGCAAAGGCTTCAAAGGCATTCGGTTCAGGATTGGTCGCTGCCATTAAGCCACCAATTCCCAGTCCCAGTAGCACAGTGATGCCTATAATCCATTGCCCAGATTTCATGCCAAGGATGTGGTGAATACTACTATTAACAACGCTCTCTAGGTTAGCCGTTAATGGCTGTCTCGACCGAATCTAACGGGTCAGATCTCGAATTGGTTGGCCAGCCGGATTCTCTAGAAAAATAATTGACTGAAAAAATCCACAGAAAATTTCGTCAACCTATTCCAATTTTCGAAAAAAGTCGCTATATTTGTATACGCGCATGGCGAGCGTAGCCAAGTGGTTAAGGCAGCGGATTGTGGTTCCGCCACTCGGGGGTTCGAGTCCCCTCGTTCGCCCTTTAAGGTGATAACAGTTAAATCAACCAGACACCGGGTTAATCAGTGACCGGTTTAGACTGATTGTCTCACCCATTGTCTGGTTACAGATTTATATCGTAAATCGGCGAAATTCTTCAGATTTAAAAATTTTCTCGACACTTGCAAAATAGCTTGGCCACAATGGAGCTAGTTTTTCGCAAGCCGGGAATTCATGTTGTTGATCACCCGTTCTTTAACTAAGCAATTCGATCGCAAACTTGCGCTCGACCAAGTCAACTTAGAATTGCGGCAAGGGGATGTCTATGGCCTCATTGGCCCCAATGGTGCAGGCAAAACAACTCTATTGCGGTTGTTAGCGCTAGTGGATGAGCCGACCACGGGGGAAATCTTTCTCGATGGGGTGCCGCTTCGCTATGGTGAGCATCTGCCGGAACTGAAGCGTCGCTTGGGATTTCTGCCCGATGACTTTCCACTATACGAAGATTTAACCGTTTGGTTTTACCTAGATTACGTGGGCCGTTTGCAATACCTCACGGAACCCGATCGGGCCCAAAGGATCCAAGAAGTTCTCACCCTAGTGGAATTAGAAAGCAAGCAGCAGAGTGTGATTGGCACCCTTTCACGAGGGATGCGGCAGCGGCTGAGTCTAGCGCAGGCTATTTTGCATAAACCGTCCCTCTTATTGCTGGACGAGCCGGTTTCAGGATTGGATCCCCTAGCGCGATCGCAGTTCCGCCGCATTATCAAACAACTGCAAGCCTCGGGGATGACGATTTTAATTTCCTCCCACATCCTGAGCGATTTGGAGGACTTCTGTACCACGATCGGCATTATGGAACAGGGCCGACTGGTGGAAAGTTCAGTCCTGTCCGATCTATACGACCGACTGAGCAGCCAGCACTTACTGATTTCCGTGGTGGACGACTTGGAGAAGTTGCAACGGTTTCTCGTCGATCGCCCTGAAGTCACTGGAGTTGTAATGGCTAACGATCGCACACTGAAATTGACCTTTGCAGGTAATGAACGCGATCGGGCAGCGCTGTTACGGGCCATTTTGAACGCGGATATTTCGGTAACAGAGTTCTACACCACCCAGGAAAATTTAGAGTCAATTTTTCTCAAGATGGATTATCAACGGACTTCCTAGATTGCCGTTCATTCGATGGATATGGGGTATCGCCTGATTTCAGTGTCTCCATTTCCATCACACAAGGCTTATTCAAAAATTCTGAGTTTTCAAAAAACTTAAATTGCAGATTGACATGATTTATCCTGCTTGGCTCAATCAAATTGGCGATCGCAATCCCCAGTTACTCCGGGAATGGCGGGGGCGTCTTCAGGTACGCAGTTTCCTGGTCACCCTGGGGCTCGTGGTGTTGGCCGAAGTTCTTTTTGCAGCCTCTTACATTAACCGTCTACCTGGCCCCGATCGTGCCTACAGTTCGTTTTGTTTGAACGGTGACTATAGCCCTAATTGTTTGATTGATTGGAGCAAATGGTGGTTGAGTATGTTTCGCGATCTCAACTGGCTCATGCCCTTTGCCATTTTTCTACCGGGGATCTATGGCCTGATTACGGACATTAACCAAGAACAACAACGGGGCACCTTGAACTTTCTGCGCCTCAGTCCGCGATCGAGTCAGAATATTCTCCTCGGCAAACTGCTGGGCGTGCCATCGTTACTCTACATTGCCCTCCTCGTTGCCTTTCCCCTTCATGCCTACGTTGCCCTGCATGTGCCCAACGGCTTGGGCTTTTTAATTAGCTACTATGCGGTGTTTGGGTTGACGGGAGCCGTGTTATTTACCGCCGCCCTCTTCATCGGCTTTAGCGGACGGGGCGGACAAAATACACCAATGGCTTGGGTGTCGGGCAATGCCTTGGCAGGGTTGGCCCTAGCTGGAGCCTTTGTCATTCCCAGCCTTTGGACTTGGAACAGTGTTACAGTCTGGAACTTTTTTCCGCAGTTCCTCACCACTTGGAACGATGGGCCAGCCAGTCGCATCGATTGGTTTACGATTCCAATTAACCGTAATCCCTTCCTAGCCACCCTGTTTACCCTCAGCAATTTAGCCATTGTGACTTTTCTGATCTGGCGAATTTTGCAACGGAGTTTTCGCAATCCCAAAACGACGTTGATTAGTAAACGTCAAAGTTATGGCATCGTCGGCTATGCCGCAGTGTTGATGGTGGGATTTGCCATGCAATCGGACTATGTGACGGGCAAGCTCTCCCAGGATTATTGGCTAGGAATCATGGGACTGTTGATTAGTACAATGACCTTTGGCTTTTTGCCATTACTGCTGAGTCTTTCAATCCCACGTCAGATGGCATTGGACTGGCTGCAAGTTCGCAAGGCGATCTCCCTACAGCACCGCGAGCAAACTGGACGATGGCCATCTCCCTGGCGAAAAGCAGCCATTTCAGATTTAATCTGGGGCGATAAAAGCCCTGGGATCACCGCGATCGCGATTAACCTGCTCTTGGTTAGCATTGCCTTCTTTTTGCCGCTGTCCTTTGTGGAGACGTTCGATCGCTTTCGGGCGTTTGTCGGGCTGGGGCTCGGTGTCGCGCTGGTATTGATCTACGGCTTGATTGTGCAGTGGATGCTATTACTACAAACGCCAAAGCGAACTATTTGGGCAGTGGGGAGTCTTTCGTTTGCTGTGCTCTTTCCTCCACTCGCGGCCTTGATTTTGGCGATCGGGGATGGTGAAAGCCTAGTAGCCAAGTTTCTGATGTTATTCTCGCCAGGATTTTGGGCGATCTTGTCAACCGATCGCAGCCTATCTTCAGGATTGGGAATGATTGCTGTAATTGTTCAATGGATCCTCATTATTGGCCTGGGAAATGCCCTATGGTTGCGCTATCGGCAATTGAGCCGTGCCTTACAGCATAGTGATTCTGTATAGCGATGCTGCGCCCTAGAAGATTTCCCTGACAGCATTAAATTGACCAATGTTAACTTCCTACGTCTTACCTCCTTGAGCCGTAGGAATTTTTTATCTAATTTGGTAGATTCTCTCTTTAGACCGTCCCAGAATGTAACGGCTTGTAACGTATAATCAGACAAATATCGTCAGACATCAGATTGTCTTTAGATCTGTCTTGAGATATTCAGTTATTGGTTAATCTCAATGCTGAGCTGTTGGGATTAACAATGGGAATTTCCCCTTTAACGGTTGACTGTTTGGCTGACGTTTGTTCGTTGACATTTTTTGCTAACGTTTGTTGTTTAGGTTCGCGGAAGGGTCTTCATGCGTGTTGCGATCGCCGGAGCCGGCCTAGCAGGGCTTGCTTGTGCCAAATATCTGGTTGATGCGGGCCATCAGCCGATCGTCTATGAAAGCCGGGATGTGCTGGGTGGTCTGGTGGCTGCCTGGAAGGACGAAGATGGCGATTGGTATGAAACCGGGCTGCACGCATTTTTTGGAGCCTATCCCAACATGCTGCAACTGTTGCAGGAACTGGGAATCTCCGATCGGCTGCAATGGAAAGAGCACGCACTCATTTTTAACCAACCGGAGAAACCGGGTACCTACTCCTACTTCAAGGTGCCGGATATTCCAGCCCCCTTCAACGTCATCATGTCGATCGTGAACAACAACGATATGTTGACCTGGGAGCAAAAATTCCGCTTTGCCGTTGGGCTGTGGCCGGGGGTTGCCTTTGGCCAGAAGTATGTGGAAGACATGGATAAGTACAGTTTGCTGGAATGGCTACGCAAGCAAGGCGTGGACGATCGGGTGAATTCCGATGTGTTCATCGCAGCGTCCAAGGCACTGACGTTCATCAATCCCGAAGATGTCTCCGCAACGATTCCCCTAACGGCGATTAACCGATTCCTGCGGGAACGCTACGGCTCTAAAATTGCCTTCCTCGATGGATCCCCCACCGAGCGGCTCTGTCAACCGATCGTGGACTACTTTACCGAGCGTGGCGGCGAAGTCCACCTGGAAAAACCGCTGAAGGAAATTGTGCTGAACGACGATGGTTCCGTGAAGCATTGGGTTATGCGGGGGTTAAATGGCCAACCCGATGAGATTGTCGAGGCCGATATCTACGTCTCTGCCCTATCCGTAGATGTGATGAAGGTGTTAATGCCTGCCCCTTGGAAGCAGATGCCCTTCTTCCAGAAATTAGAGGGCTTAGAGGGTGTTCCGGTGATTAACCTGCACCTCTGGTTCGATCAGAAGTTGACGGATATTGATCACCTGTTGTTCTCGCGATCGGACTTACTGAGTGTGTACGCCGATATGAGCATCACCTGTAAAGAATACGAGGATCCAGACAAGTCCATGCTGGAATTGGTGCTGGCTCCTGCAAAGGACTGGATTGATAAATCCGAGGAAGAAATTCTTGCTGCGACCATGCAGGAACTGGAAAAGCTATTCCCCCAACACTTGAAGGGCGATAATCCTGCTAAGCTTCGTAAGTATAAAGTGGTGAAAACCCCTCGATCGGTTTACACGGCCTCTCCGGGTCGCCAAGCCTATCGACCGGATCAGGTGACACCAATTCACAATTTTTATCTCGCAGGTAGTTACACAATGCAGCGTTATCTTGGCAGTATGGAAGGTGCTGTGCTTTCTGGTAAGCTATCAGCGCAGGCGATCGCCAAAGCGCACCCCGCTAATTCCACGGCTGGAGCACCCCGTGCCCTGGCGACTGCTGGTTAAGAACATCCTTTGCCAACCTTCGCATCTGCACTAGAATGCTGCAACTGCCTGAGTCTCCGCGTGTGAAAAAGTCCCTGGCTTCGGTCGAAACTGCCTACGAGTCCTGTCGTCAGGTGACAGCGGACTTTGCGAAAAGTTTCTACCTCTCAACGTTGCTGATGCCTACCCAAAAGCGTCGCGCAATTTGGGCAATTTACGTCTGGTGTCGGCGGACAGACGAATTGGTGGATGGGGCGGATGCTAAAAATACGACCCACGAAACCTTAGATGCTTGGGAAGAGCGCCTAGAAGATCTCTTTGCGGGCTATCCCCAAGATGATTTTGATGTGGCGTTGGTCGATACGTTAGAACATTACGACCTGGACATTCAGCCCTTCCGAGACATGATTGAAGGGCAGCGGATGGATCTCTATCGCAACCGCTACGAGACCTTTGAGGAGTTAGAACTGTATTGCTACCGGGTGGCGGGCACCGTGGGACTGATGTCCACTACCATCATGGGTGTGGATGAGTCAGCCCAAACTGCTCCGTGGAATATTAATAATCCTCCCTATTTGCCCATCAAAGAAGCGGTGGCTTTGGGGATTGCGAACCAGTTAACCAATATTCTGCGAGATGTGGGAGAGGATGCCCGACGGGGACGAATTTACCTGCCGCTCGAAGATCTACATCGCTTTAACTACACCGAAAAAGATTTGTTGAATGGGGTGTTGGACGATCGTTGGCAGGCGCTGATGAAGTTCCAGATTCAGCGGGCCAAACAGTTTTTTGACGAGGCCGATCGGGGGATCACGTTCCTCAGTGTGGATGCACGCTGGCCGGTATGGGCCGCTTCCATGACCTATAGCTGGATCCTGGGTGAAATTGAACGCAACCAGTACGATGTCTTCAGCAAGCGAGCCTATGTATCGACGGGGCGTAAGCTGTTGGCCTTACCTGTTGCTTTCATGCGGGCTAAGGTGTTGTAAAGCAGCTGATGGAACTGGCTGGCGGAAATCGTAAAAACTGGATGAACGAAAGGTACGATCGGGAAGGCCGTCTTGTCTTCCCGATTGTCGTGTTTTAATCCCTGTCTAATTGGAGTTGGACTGGCTAATTAGATTGGTTCAGTTTCAGAAGTTTAATCAAAATCTGGAGACCGCATGGAGGGATCAAAAATTTGATCTTCCAACTCCATGCGTTGCTCCATCTGACGGAGAAAATATCCAGTCAGCATTGCCGATGCAAGCAGTCCCGCCAGATTTTCTCGATCGGTCGTTACTTTCACCTGAAAGCCTTCCGAGGGCAATACCCCCAATAGACCCTGGACGTTGTGGGAAATAATTTGTTTGACCTGGGGACTGACAGAGCGGGCAACCCGTTCTAAAACTTCCGGTGGCTGATGTTGCAAATACCGCAGCAGGGCATTGGCATCCATCATTTCACTGTCTATTCTCAAATAATTTGCACTGTCTGGATCAAAAGACATGTAGTTCAACAAACACGATAAATCATATTGTTGCATTTCTTGAGAAAATGTGCCCGTTTTCCCAAGAAGTCCATCAACTTGTGCTTTCGGTCATTGGCTTTCAGTTATTTGGCTGATTTTTTCAGTAATGGCCTACGTGCGGACGCTTGCTAAATGTCACATCGAGAGACATTATTCAAGCGACAGTATTCAAGCGACAGTACGAGGCTGTCGAACGGCGGCTAAATCAGGCCGAGATGCTGTTGCAGGGCTTTGCGCATGGTGTCCACAGGAACGGTGTCTTGCTGTGTCCAAATTTTGAGGGCGGCTGCTCCCTGCTGAACCAGCATTTCTAGTCCGTCGATCGCCAAGGCTCCGCGATCGTGGGCTTGCTTCAGGAATTGGGTTGGGTTCGGGATATAAATCAGGTCATAGGCAATGGCGTTGCTGGAGATTAAGGCAACTTCGGCGATCGTGAGCGGCGATTGGTCAACCTGAGGGTGCATTCCGATCGGGGTTGTGTTGACGATTAAGCCTGCGTTGGGTAAGAGATCGGGGAGCATTTCCCAGGGATGGACGGAGAGTGCTTCAGCGAAGGTGGAACTCTGCCAACTGTCTTGAAAATGTTGCAATTTATCAGGATTGCGTCCAACCACTTGGATCGTTTTGCAACCGAGTTGGTTACAGCCCGCTACCACCGCACGAGCCGCGCCCCCATTGCCTAAACATAGGACATTGACCGTACTCCAATCCCGATCGAGGGCTTGCAAGGGGGCGAGAAATCCAGCGACGTCGGTATTGGTACCACACCAGCCTGATTCATTGCGCCAGACGGTATTGACGGCACCCACCGCGCGGGCTAGGGAGGAAACTTCAGCGAGATGAAAAATGATGGCTTGTTTATGGGGAATAGTGACGTTAAACCCCTGTAAACCGACTGCTGCAAAACCCGCGATCGCATCGGTTAGGTTTTTCCCTTGCACAGGAAACGGCAGGTACACGCAATCGAGGCCCATTTCTGCCAATGCTGCGTTTTGCATGACGGGGGACAGCGAATGCTCGATCGGATCGCCAATAATGCCCAGTAGTTTTGTTTTTCCCGTAATAGTCAGCATTACGTTTTTAACTCCCAACAAATTACCTTTCTGAGAGTTGATCATACAGGGATTGAAAACTTTTCTGGATAGGTATCAGCTAGCATAGATAAATCAACCTAGTCGAACACAATCTCTACATAAGCATTTTGTAATCGCTCTAGTTTTAGAATTTTGTGATTTTTTTGTAATCGATCGGTCAATAATTTATGATGCTAACCAAGTTCAAGAATTTATATCCTTAACATATTTATTCAGGTTAGTGATACTGAATCTGAGTGAATCAACCACTGATGGCCAAAACTGTTATGTTTGATATTTATTTTTAAGAGAGGCTATTTCTTTCCCAGAATCCTTTATTCCCACTACGTAAACAAAGGATAATTTTGAGTATGCGTATCATAGCTCGTAGTACTCTCTGTGATTACTAGGGAAGCCATTCAGATGTTGAAGATGCATTGAAAACTGGGTATTACGAAGCGTCTCCGGCTAGTTGGCAAAGTCCAGCTGACATTAAAGACTTTCATCGTAATGGAAGTATCATTGTAAACGATCGTGTTGCCTTCAATATCAAATCGATATTTTCAGCACATTAGTGGAAGCCTACGAAAAAACAACCATCCCGATCTACTTTCCTGACCCGATCGAAGCAATTCAGTATGGTATGGAAGTACACGGATGGTCTCGGCGAGACCTAGAGTCTTGCATGGGTAGCCGATCGCGAGTCTCAGAAATCCTATCCCGTAAGCGTTCTTTGACCTTAGAGATGATCCGCAAGCTGCATCAACAATTAGGAATTCCCGCCGAAGTATTCATCCAACCTTACAGGTCGTTACAAGCACCCGCTTAATGAGTGTTCCCTATTGAGCATAGGGTCTTGTTTGCTGTAGTCAATAACAGATTAATCACTAATCAGCAGTCGGACTGTGTTCCTCTGGTTGATCCAGTGAAAAATCCCAGAACGTTGCCTCAATTTTATGGCCATCTAAATCCCGCACAAAACAACCATAGTAGGGATCGCCATAATCAGGTCGGGGGCCTGGAGCGCCGTCATCTCGTCCACCCGCTTGCAATGCCGCGTCGTAAAAGGCATGAACCGCATCCTTCGTCGGTGCAATGAACCCGACATGCGTTCCGTTGCCGACATTGGCCGGTTGTCCATCGATCGGAATTCCTATCCAGAACTCCGGGTAAACCTTCCCATAGGCGACGGCACCAGGATAATCCATCAGTCGTCTGTAGCCTAATGTTACCAATACGGCATCATAAAAGGCGACAGCCTGTTCAAACTGATTGGTTCCCAGCGAAATATGGGACAGGATACTGGGGTTTTCTTCGATACCAGTGGAACTTTGAGCAGGTGAAGTGTGAGTTTCAGAACACATATTTTCCTCCGGACAATCTATGTCCAGCAAATAATGCAATAGACAGTGCGTCGAATTTTGGTTCTGTCATGCTCAGGGTGAAGTCCAACGATCCTACTTACCAGCATCGTTTCCAATGACTTTGAGACTGGCCGCAGTGTGTCTGCCTCCCAAGAAACTCGGCAGAACATTACCGTCAAACACAGTCAACAACCAAACAGTGCAGTTAAAAATGGAGCTAAGCGGATTCGAACCGCTGACCCCTTCAATGCCATTGAAGTGCTCTACCAACTGAGCTATAACCCCTTACGGTAAACTAAGTTACCGCAAAATTTCCCCTTCGTCAAGTCTCACCCAGGAATTTCTAGTCCTCGCGCCACAACTGCGGTTGCCGAAAATGATGCACATCCTCAATCACCTGCGCCCAACCATCGGCCAGGGACTCCAAAATCCGATCGCCTTTTTCCTTTGTGGCGGCAGTTGCATCCCCAATCACCCCGCTGCGGCTGATATCCCGTGTTGTCCAAGGAATCGGCAAATTGCGCTCCAACGTTAGTAAGCTATCCTCCGGCAACCCGTGGGGATATTCTGTTACTGCACGATACATTTTTACTTGATCCGGCAAAATGGACAGCAGCAAACTGGTCTCCGCATCGCCAGCATGAATCCCGAGCCAACCTTCCTTTTCGGTTAGCAATTGTTTGGTAATGTGGGGGACGCGCCAAGTGAAAAAGGGAAACACCTCGAAGTCCTCATGGGCCACATGTAAATCCCGTGCCACGATGTCCATAATTTGTGGTTGGCCGCCATGGGAGTTCATCAGAATTAACTTGCGAAATCCCGCGCGATATAGACTTTCTCCCGTCTCCATCAATACATTCGTTAACGTTTGTGCAGATAAAGTGATTGTGCCGGGAAAGTGCCAATGCTCATTGGATTTGCCATAGTACAGCGAAGGCATAGCGTATGCAGGGACAGCGGTATCCAACTGATCGAGGGCTTTGCCTAACACCGCCATCCCGATGGCAGAATCTACAACTAACGGTAAATGTGGGCCATGTTGTTCGATCGCGCCGACAGGTTGAATTATTACAATGCGATCTTTGTCGGGTAGATCGCGAATATCTGTCCAAGTCAAGTATGGATAAAATCGCTCCGGTGGAATGAATCCATGCATCATGGCAACGCTAAACTCCAATGAATAACAAAAAAGAACAACAAAAAAGCGAGAGCAGTATCACAATTTACAACCAAGTGATTAACGGTAGTAATCCAACAATCGCTAATCCAACTAACAATAAACAACTTTGTCGCCTGACCGATCGATCGGAAAAACTAAATGCATAAATACTTTTAGCCATATTGTTACTCGCCGCCGCGATTAAAATCGCTGCACTGGCCACCGGTAGTGCGGTCATTTTCCCTGCCGATTGTGTTAATCCTAAAATAAATGGATCAACATCCGTCACGCCCAAAATTGCGGCTAACCCATACAAACCCCGATCGCCTAGATAGGTCGATGTGTAGTGGGTCACTACTGCAATCACCACAAACAGCAGCGCAAATAAGAATGCAGACTTCAGTTCTAAAGGATTTTGGGTTACTTCGTGACTGGCTGTTGAGTGCGTTGTTACAGTAGTAGAATCCTGACGAGTCAGCCAGAACCAACCAACACTGACTCCGATCGCGGCTAGAACGAGTAACGGAATCAACAACGATCGGGCCAATGGTGGATTAAATAAATACAGCAAAAACGCAAACCGTAAATACATCACTCCTGATGCCATCAAAATTGCGCCGGGGTACCGCTGGGGATAGGGATCCTGCGCCGACTTTTTTGCCAAGGCCACCGTCGTGACCGTAGAAGAATAGGCTCCCCCTAACAACGCTAAAATTGCCAGCCCTCCTCGCCCTTGAGTGACCCGCTGCAACAAAAAACTGGCATAGGAAACCGTACTCACCGCCACCACCACCAGCCAAGTTTTAAAGGGATTAATTTCAAAGGGACTAAACGACTGATTGGGGAGAATCGGTAAAACGACGATCGTTAAAAATAAAAACTTGCCCAACGTCAAAATATCGTCTGGCGAAAAGCGATGCACCAGCCCTTCCAGCACCGACTTGAGTTCTAGCAAGATCAAACTGGTAATCACAAAGGTGCAGGCGACCCAATAGTGCTCATAGTAGACCAACGGCCCCACCAAGTAGGTGCCCAAGGCGGTCATTTCCGTCGTGAGTCCTGCCTCCTGGGTCGATCGACGGATCTTGTTCCAGTAGGACAGCATCATAAAGCCGCCCACCACAAACAAACCTACTGCAACCGGCAACCGATCCTGATTCGCCAGAAACGCTAGCCCATAGCCCAGCAGTCCAATCAGCGGGTAAGTTCGCACGCCCCCAAACACATACCGCCCTGGCTCTGACTTCTGTTCTTCCCGTTCTAGACCAATGAGAAAGGACAAAAACACAACGAGACAGAGCTTGAACACATCAGGGGGAATCACCGTCGCGATCGCAGAAACCATCCATTAACGCCGGGTAGTAGACAGGGAAGAGGATGAAGCACTTGTAGAGACGGTAACCCGCTCCAATTCCGCTGGGGGTTCCGTAAGCAATACCTCTCGGATGAAGCGTGCTAAGGCCCGCTGCGCTAACCCTGTAGCAATCTGCTGTCCCATCTGTTGCGCCTCCGATCGCAGTACCAAGCGCGGCAGAAGATTTAAAATCCGATTGGGATCAAAGCCTTGGGTTTCCTGAAGAATCGCCCAAATTTGTTTGATATGGCCGAGGGTCGCTTCCTGCTCGATCGACATCTGCGGCGACTCCACCGCAAAGCCCAACCGTGCGCCCACTGTAGAGGTCAGCCGTTGCCAAGCCGTTTGTCCCAAGGTGTCAACACTGTTGATGATTTCATTCACCAAACGTTGACGGATATATTCGCCCCGTTCTGAGAAGAGGAAATCTAAAGCTTGATCCAGCGAGCCGCTAATGTCATATTCCATGCTGCCTTTGGCATTGCGTAGCAGGTTCTCTAACCGATTCCACCGGAAGCTATCATCCTTGAAGAGTAGGTCTTTTAGGGAGGTGCGCAATTCCGGGGCGGGATCCGTCAGCAATCGCTTGGCAATGTAAGGATAGGCTTCACTGAGCACCTTAAATTCTGGATCGACGTTGATCGCAATTCCTTCTAAGGTAACCAGCGATCGAATAATTAACGCAAAGTAAGCGGGTACGCGGAAGGGATATTCATACATCAGCGCCGAGAGTTTATCGGTAATCGCTGCAATATTAATATCTGAAACACTTGCACCCAATGCATCTTGGAAGACAACGGCAAAGGCGGGAATGATAGGTGTTAGATCTGTATCGGGTGACAGGAATTCTAGCTTAACGTAATCGTTGGCGAGTCCTTCAAAGTCACGGTTGACCAAATGCACGATCGCTTCAATCAGCCCATAGCGTTGGTAAGGCTGCATCTGGCTCATCATGCCGAAGTCCAGGTAGGCTAGCTTGCCGTCGGGGGTGGCCAGGAGGTTGCCGGGGTGGGGGTCAGCGTGGAAAAAGCCGTGCTCCAGCAATTGCCGCAGGGAGCATTGCACGCCGATATTGACGAGATAGGTGGCATCAATCCCCTGTTCCGCCACTTCTTTCAAGTTCGTCAACTTCGTCCCTTCGATCCATTCCATCGTCAGGACACGACGCTCGGTGTAATCCCAGTAAATCTTGGGGACGTAAATATCTGGCAGATAGCCATAGAGGTCGTTGAAGCGCTCGGCGTTGCGGCCTTCCTGGGTGTAGTCCATCTCCTCGAAGATACGCCCCGCGAATTCATCCATGATGCCGACTAGGTCGCTACGAACCCGACTGAAGGTGCGCATGGCCCAAGCCGACAGGCCCCGCAGGATGTAGACATCTAGGGCAATACTGCGTGCTAGGCCCGGTCGCTGCACTTTAACGGCTACTTTTTCGCCGGTTTTCAACGTGGCTTTGTAAACTTGACCGAGGGAGGCAGCAGCAACGGGGGCCGGGGAAATTTCGTCAAACAGGTCGATCGGATCTTTCCCGAGTTCCTCCCGAATAAACTGGAAGGCAATTTCGTTGGGGAAGGGCGGAATTTGATCCTGTAGCTTGGACAGTTCTTCCAGAAAGACGGGGGGCACTAAGTCGGGGCGAGTGGAAATGGCTTGGCCAATTTTAATAAAAGCGGGGCCGAGTTTGGTGAGCAACTCCCGCAGTTGAATGGCGCGATTGCGTTGCTCGGTAATTTTTTTGCCTTGCCGGTTGTCCGACCAGATTCCCAGGGTATAGGTTAACAACGGTAGAAAAATCCCTACCGTTCGACTCCACACCTGCCAATAGCGCGATCGGTAATAGTCCGCGATCGCCTCCGGTTGGTACCGCAGGGGCAAGCCGTTATGGTCGGTGCCAAATTCCTCAGGGCGACGATCGACTCCGCGACGATCGGCAATCTGGCGATCCCTCCCCCCAAAGGCCCCATTCCCGTTGGATGGCACTTCTGGAATGGTCGTGGCCTGGGTATCCACGGTGATGGTTGTGGATCCTGGCTGGGGCATGGCATCGGCAGGTCGATAATTCATAGGAGACGATCGCGTTTACTCGCTTTGTTAAGCATTGTAACAAGACTGAATCAGCCCTTACGTCTAGTAAATCACGTTCATCTAAGGATGACAGTCGGGTTTCGCCTACTCTTGTTGGGGGGGAACCTTCCAGATTGCTGCGAATTGGTTAAGTAATGATGACTGATCGTCGGGATCCAGGGTGCGGAAAATTTGTACCGTCGGGTACCAGGGAGTGGCCGATGGGGTGGTAGATTGCCCGTAACCCCACACCCAATGGCTAGGACTAGGCAGCATTAACCACACGGGTTTCCCCAGAGCCGCTGCGAGATGGGCGGCTTCGCAATCAATGGTGAGTAGACCGTCCAACGCCGCGATCGCCTGAATTAACTCAGCGCGATCGGTACAGGTTTTCTGCGGAATCCCAGCCTGTTCTAGTTGGGTCTGTTCCTCGGCAGTGAGGTGAGATTGCAGACTGATCCAGGGGTGGGAGGGTGGGAGGGTGGTTAGGAGTTGCTCCAGGGGGCACGCGCTAGGAACTTCGAGGTTGTCTGCGGTGCGGTTTGACCAGATGAGGCCGAGGGGTTGGGGGTGGGAGAGTGGGAGAGTG
>NZ_JBLZFX010000051.1:0-41909 GCF_050753345.1 Alkalinema pantanalense CENA528
TTGGCCCTAGTGCAAAGTAGTGGCGACCCTGGCTAGCCCGCGATTTTCTCAATCCAGGGGGGATCGGTCTACCACTACTCTTAAGATACAAGGGGGGATCGGATTGTCTAGGCAATCAGGCCATCTTGTTTCGCCATGTGCAGAATTAAATCCACCACGCGATTGGAATAGCCCCACTCGTTGTCATACCAGGCCACGACTTTAAAGAAATGGTCGTTCAATTGCATCCCCGCCCCCGCATCAAAAATGCTGGAATGGGAATCCCCTTGGAAATCGGTGGAAACCACTTCCTCATCGGTGTAGCCGAGAATTCCAGTCAAACCGTTTTGAGAAGCGGCTTCCATGGCATCACAAATTTCCCCATAGGTCGTTGCCTTTTCCGTTTTAAACGTGAGATCAACCACCGATACATCGGGTGTGGGTACCCGGAAGGCCATTCCGGTTAACTTACCCTTCAACTCCGGCAACACCAAGGCTACAGCTTTAGCCGCTCCGGTGGAAGCGGGAATGATATTTTGGGCGGCTCCCCGGCCTCCGCGCCAGTCTTTTTTACTGGGGCCATCGACTGTGGGTTGGGTGGCGGTCATGGCGTGCACGGTGGTCATCAAGCCTTCCGCAATGCCAAACTTATCGTTCAGAACCTTCGCGATCGGGGCTAGGCAATTGGTGGTGCAACTGGCATTGGAGACGATCGTGTCTGCCTTGGGATCGAAACTGTCGTGGTTGACGCCCATGAGCAGCGTTTTCACCCGTTCGGGATCCTTCGTCGGAGCAGAAATCACCACGCGCTTGGCTCCGGCTTGTAGGTGTTTAGACGCGCCCTCGTGGTCAGTAAACAGTCCCGTGCATTCCACGACGTAATCCACGCCTAGCTTGTCCCAGGGCAGTTCTGCGGGATTGCGAATGGCGGTACAAGTCACTAATTGACCATTGACGACAATTCCTTCCGGCGTTGATTCGATCGACTGGTGCAGCGTACCGTGGGTGGAATCGTATTTCAATAAATAAGCCAAATTATCGGGGGGGACGAGGTCGTTAATCCCGACAAATTCAATGTCTGGATGGCCAAAGCCTGCCCGCAAAACCAAACGTCCGATGCGTCCAAATCCATTGATACCAACTTTAACAGCCATGGGATCTCTCCTGAATGTCAGAACGTGCGAGTGACAAAATTTTCAAAAGCTGGGCGGTGAAAGCCACAGCGACCAAAACAGACCTACATAGAATTCATTCGTCGATTGCGAAGGGGCTGATCCCCCCTAGCCCCCCTTCATAAGGGGGGAACCAGAAATGAGGGTTTGTTCAAAGTCCCCCTTATTAAGGGGGATTTAGGGGGATCGAAACCGCTGCGATCGACGGAGACTATAGATTGATGGGAAATGTTGAACAAATAGTTAAACCAATAACGATCGAAATCACCGAGAAATTTTGCAAAACAACGATCGAGGCTACGAACGGGACAAAAGGTGGGTTGGGACTCATCCAGCATTCACGATACCGCTTCTCCGGTAAGGGATCGGAATTCATAATCTTTTTGTTAATTTGTTGCCGGATGCCGGGTCATGGGAGAAAAAGGGTAAGGGTACGGGATCACGGCTTATTATGGTTTGGGTAATCGCTTTAGATCGAACCGAATCCTATGGCAACGAAACCCTATCAACCCCTTCTGCTCCGTTTGCTGCATGGCGTCAATAGTCTTCTAGTAATCCTGGCGCTGATCAGTGGCTATTGGGTCTACAACCAATTTGATGGGCGTTGGGGCAAACTGGCGATCCCCCGCATCAACGCAATGATTGACATTCACGGCACGATCGGACTGACCTTTTTTCTCTTCCTGCCGCTGTTTGCTATCTACAGCCTGACCGCAGGCCAACGGCGCTTGGCGGGATACAAGGCTTTGGGCAAGCTCAATCAGGTCAATAAACCCATTTGGTGGGTCACGCTGCATCGGTTGACGAATACGGCGATCCTGTTGGCGGCAGTGCTGGCCTGGGTTTCGGGCAAGCTGATGGACGAAACCTGGCTACCCACGGGACAACTGGATCATGCTGCATACTTCGCCCATCTTGCAGGCTGGTTAGTGCTGGTCATCTGTTTAGCCCTACACCTGTTGATGGGGATCAAAGTGGGGGGAACTCCGCTGTTGCTGTCCATGGCATCGGTTAAATATCGTCCAGAGGATAGTCCCAGTCGCTGGCCTACCCAAGCCAAGCAGTGGCTGGCCGATCGCGGCTGGTTGAAATAAGCAGCGTTCACGATCGCGCTACATAATGCATCCGTTGATCTGATGGGAACTCCATAGAACCCCGATCGGGGATCATGGGATCGCCTTCTCCTACGGGTTTAGTAGTCTGGGGCAAAAGGATATGTCAAAGTAAAGATGTAGTTTTTGTAAGGTTGCGGACGAAGGCTTTGCTCAGCAAACCTCGATCGTAATAATGGGAAAAAACTTTCCTAGCGTTTTTTCTAACCCTTTCAATCACTCTTGCAAACCGCAGTCGCGTGGAACTTGCCCTATGAACAGCCGATTTCTTGAGCGTCTTCACAGCCCCGAGCGTCCCGTCCTTGTCTTTGATGGCGCAATGGGAACCAATATCCAGTCGCAAAATCTCACCGCAGAGGATTTTGGCGGGGCGGAGTATGAGGGCTGTAATGAATATCTGGTGGAGACGAAACCCGAAGCGATCGCCAAGGTTCACCGGGATTTCCTCGCGGCGGGCGCAGATGTGATCGAAACCGATAGCTTTGGGTCCAGTCCGCTAGTGCTGGCGGAGTATGATCTGGCCGATCGAGCCTACGAGTTGAGCAAAAAATCCGCAGAACTGGCTCGCCGTTGTGCCGATGAGTTTTCTACCCCCGAAAAACCCCGCTTTGTCGCGGGATCGATCGGTCCCGGCACCAAACTCCCCACCCTCGGCCACATCACCTACGACGAACTCAAAGCCAGCTTCACGATTCAGGCGGAGGGTTTGTACGACGGGGGGGTGGATCTGTTCATCGTCGAAACCTGCCAGGACGTCTTGCAGATTAAGGCGGCACTGAACGCGATCGAAGCGGTCTTTGCCAAGAAGGGATCGCGGCTGCCATTGATGGTGTCCGTGACGATGGAAGTCCAGGGCACGATGCTGGTGGGGACAGATATTTCCGGCGTGTTGACGATTTTGGAACCCTACCCGATCGATGTTTTGGGTCTGAACTGTGCCACCGGCCCCGATCGCATGGCGGATCATATTAAATATCTGACGGAAAATGCGCCGTTTGTCGTCTCCTGTATCCCCAACGCGGGACTGCCGGAAAATATCGGGGGCCACGCCCACTACAAACTGACGCCGTTGGAAATGCGGATGGCGTTGCATAAATTTATTGAAGACTGGGGCGTGCAGGTGATCGGGGGCTGCTGTGGAACCCGACCCAGCCACATCCAAGCCCTAGCGGAACTGGCTGCGGAAATGACCCCCAAGCCCCGATCGGTGCGCATTTCAGAAACAACAAAAACGCGGGAGCCCTTGAAATACACGCCCTCAGCGGCTTCGATCTATTCCGCCCAACCCTACGAGCAGGATAACTCGTTCCTCATCGTGGGCGAACGCTTGAATGCCAGCGGTTCTAAGAAGGTGCGGGAACTGCTCAATGAAGACGATTGGGATGGTTTGTTGGCGATCGCGAAATCGCAAGTCAAAGAAGGCGCACACGTTTTGGATGTCAACGTAGACTACGTTGGGCGCAACGGCGAGCGAGACATGCAGGAATTGGTTTCGCGATTGGTGACGAATACGACGTTGCCCTTGATGCTCGACTCTACGGAATGGACAAAGATGGAAGCGGGCCTCAAGGTTGCGGGCGGGAAATGCATCCTGAACTCGACCAACTACGAAGACGGCGATGAGCGCTTCTTCAAGGTGCTGGAACTGGCCAAGGAATATGGGGCCGGGGTCGTCATCGGTTGCATTGACGAGGAGGGCATGGCGCGAACCGCCGAGAAGAAATTCCAAATCGCGCAACGGGCCTACCGGGATGCGGTGGAGTTTGGGATTCCGCCCCATGAGATTTTCTACGACACGTTGGCCTTGCCCATTTCCACGGGGATTGAGGAAGACCGAGAAAATGCGAAAGCGACGATCGAATCCATTCGCATGATTCGGGAAAACCTGCCCGGTGTGCATTTCATGCTTGGGGTTTCTAACGTGTCCTTCGGGTTAAGCCCAGCGGCACGGATTACGTTGAATTCCATGTTCCTCCACGAAGCGATGCAGGTGGGCATGGATGGCGCGATCGTTTCCGCTGCCAAGATTTTGCCCCTGTCGAAAATCAGCGAGGAGCACCAGAAAGTTTGTCGGGATTTGATCTATGACAATCGCGAATTTGAGGGCGATATCTGCACCTACGATCCGTTAACGAAGCTGACGGAAGTGTTTGCAGGGGTCAGTACCAAGGATGCTCGAGCCAGCAGTTCCCTGGCCGATTTACCGATCGACCAACGCCTGAAGCAACACATTATCGACGGTGAGCGGATTGGTCTAGATGACGCTTTGAAGATTGCTTTGGAAGAAGGTCACAAAGCACTAGATATTATCAACACCTTTTTGCTGGATGGCATGAAAGTGGTGGGGGAATTGTTTGGCTCGGGTCAAATGCAACTGCCCTTTGTGTTGCAGTCTGCGGAAACTATGAAGTCGGCGGTGGCGTTCCTAGAACCGTTCATGGAGAAGCTGGAAGGGGAAGCGGACGATCGGGGTAAGGGTAAATTCCTGATTGCCACCGTTAAAGGGGATGTCCACGACATTGGTAAAAACCTGGTGGATATTATCTTGACGAACAACGGTTACAAAGTGGTTAACTTGGGGATTAAACAAACCGTTGATGCGATCGTGGATGCCTACGAACAACACAAACCCGATTGCATTGCCATGAGTGGCTTGCTCGTGAAGTCCACAGCATTTATGAAAGAAAATTTGGAGGTCTTCAATGAGCGGGGCATCACGGTTCCAGTGATTTTAGGGGGGGCAGCACTGACTCCTAAGTTCGTCTATGGTGATTGCCAAGAGGCTTACAACGGCCAAGTAATTTACGGGAAGGATGCCTTTGCCGATTTGACCTTTATGGATCGGCTCATGCCTGCGAAACAGCAACAGGCTTGGACGGATACGGAAGGATTCACCGGGGAATTTGCCCAGTTTAACCAGAAGGGTAAAAAGGCGATCGAACAGGCGGAACGGGAACTGAACGGGGAGGTTGCACCGAAGTCCGACGAGCCGGAGGTGATTGATACGGCGCGATCGGAGGCGGTGGAGATTGAAATTCCGCGACCCTTGCCGCCGTTCTGGGGCACGAAGATCCTCAAGTCGGATGCGTTGGATTTGGAAGAACTTTTCTGGCATATGGATTTGCAAGCGTTGATTGCAGGGCAATGGCAGTTCCGCAAACCGAAGGATCAGTCCCGTGAGGAATACGATGCGTTCCTGGCGGAGAAGGTGTATCCGGTGTTGGAGGAATGGAAGAATAAGTTACGCCATGAGAAATGGTTGGAACCGACGTTGGTCTACGGCTATTTCCCCTGTGCGGCGGAAGGTAATTCGCTGCATGTTTACGATCCGGCGGTGATTGAGCAGGGATTAACGCCGCAAACTGCCACTCCGTTTGTGACTTGGCAATTCCCGCGTCAGAAGTCGTTGCGTCGTCTTTGCATTGCTGATTTCATTCGTCCGGTTGAACAAAACACGTTTGATGTGTTGCCGATGCAGGCGGTGACGATGGGTGAAATTGCCACGGAAAAGGCGCAGGAACTTTACAAGGGCAATAGCTACACCGATTATCTCTATTTCCATGGGATGGCGGTGCAGTTAGCAGAAGCGCTGGCGGAGTGGAGTCACGCGCGGATTCGGCGGGAGTTGGGTTACGGCGATTTGGAACCGGATAATATTCGCGATATGCTGGCGCAACGCTATCAGGGGTCGCGCTATAGCTTTGGCTATCCGGCTTGTCCGAATGTGATGGATCAAGTGCCGCAGTTGCAGTTGTTGGGCTGCGATCGGATTGGCATGCACATTGATGAGAGTGAGCAGTTGTATCCGGAGCAATCAACAACGGCGTTTGTGATTTATCATCCCGTCGCGAAGTATTTTAGTGCGTAGGAACTAGTTCCCGTGATGGATTTCCCTGGGGTTGAGCAGGAATGCTGCGCTCCAGGGATAATTTTTTGTGCCAGAATGAGATTGACTGAAATTGCCAAGATGAACATGAAACGTCAATTAACGAGTAGTGTGTGGCAGGAAGGTGAGTGGTTTGTCGCTCAATGCCTTGAGGTGGATGTGGCCAGTCAAGGGAAAACACCTGAAGAAGCATTATCGAATCTCAAAGAGGCGCTGGAGCTACATTTCGAGCCACCTTGTGCAACAGTTTTTCCTGTGGTTCAAACTGTAGAAGTGGAAGTTGCAGCATGAAGCCTCTACCCTATCGTGAGGTCAAGCGAAAGCTTGAGCAGGCAGGGTTTGTGGAAATCAGCCAAAAGGGAAGCCATGTTAAGTTTGCTAAAGAATTGGCAGATGAAACCTGGACAGTAATTGTTCCTTATCATCGAGAGGTTAGCCCTGGAACATTGCGCAGTATTCTTCGCCAAGCAGGTTTATCTGTCGATGAGTTTGAGGAGCTTTAGCTATGGATAAACTAGAGCACTATTGTCAATGCCTTCGGAAATTCCTGGCAAATTATATCGATTATGGTGCGCAGCGTGAGGGTTTAGAAACACAAGTAATTATTGATACTACCAATGACCACTATCTTTTATTGAGAATAGGTTGGGATAAGAATAAACGCATTCACACTTGCATTTTTCATTTTGATATTAAAGATGGCAAGATTTGGGTTCAGGAAAATAATACGGATATTGAAATCGATCGCGATTTAGAGGAAATGGGAATTTCCAAGCAAGAGTTGGTGATAGGGTTCCATCATCCTTCGATGCGGGAATTTTCAGATTACGCGATCGCGTGATGATGCTAATAGAAGCCCGTGCGATCGGATTGGCATGCACATTGATGAGAGTGAGCAGTTGTATCCGGAGCAATCAACAATGGTTGTGTGATCTATCACCCCGTCGCAAAGTACTTTAGTGCGTAGGAACTAGTTCCTGTGATTTATCTCCCTGAAGCTGAACAAAAATGCTACGCTCCAGGGATAATTATTTTCAGAAACTTTAGGTTGAAAGCATTGATGTGATGGCAAAGGATTTATTTCATGAAGCAGTCATGGCAGCTTTGCTGAAGGAGCAGTGGCAGATTACGGCTGATCCGTTGCGGATTAAAATTGATGGGGTTAAGTTGGAGATCGATTTAGCGGCGGATAAGGTGGTGGCTGCAGAAAAAGCAGGACGAAAAATTGCGATCGAGATCAAGAGTTTTCTGAACAACTCTACCATTACTGATTTCCATGCAGCTTTAGGCCAGTTTTTGAACTATCGACTGGGGTTAGAAATGACTGAACCAGATCGGATTCTCTATCTGGCTGTACCGCAGGATACCTATGAATCATTTTTCTAGGAGCGGTTTGTGCAAGCAGCGATCGAGGTACATCAACTCCGACTTTTGATCTATGATCCTGCTAAGGAGGCGATCGTGTCATGGAAAGAGTAGATTTTTACCAACAGTGCATTCGGCAATTACTGAAAAACCATGCAGACGAGAATAGCGCTGATAGCAGTATTGAGAGTCAGTTAGTGATTGATACGGAAAATCATCACTATCAAATCCTCGATGTTGGTTGGGACGGAATGAAGCGGGTTTATCACTGCTTTGTGCATTTGGATATCAAAGATGGCAAGATTTGGATTCAGCGGAATATGACCGAGGCGGATTTGGCACAGGAACTGGTCGAGATGGGTGTGCCAAAAGAAGATATTGTGCTAGGTTTGCATCCGCCTTATAAGCGACCTCATACAGGGTATGGTGTGGCTTAGAACGATGACGCATTGGCCTGCCCCTTAATGGGACTGAGTATCCATATCCGGAGCCATCCACGACGGTTATCGATCTAGCACCCCCTCGCGAAGTATTTTAGGAGAGTAATTTTAGCGCGTCGGTAGCTTTAGTGGGTAGGATGGTTGACGGACACTTGTATGGTTGAATGCTATGGCTGACAACTCTTTAGCTGACAACTCTTTGGACGCAATCAGGACAGAAGCCCTCGAATACATCGCCACTGGAGACTACGATCGCGCCATCACCCTCCTGTCAGAGACGATCGCCACACAGCCCCCCCATAGCCCCCTTTACCTCACCCGTGGCTCTGCCTACTGCGATCTAGGCCGCTACGACGACGCGATCGCTGACTTCACCCAAGTGCTGCAAATAGGGGACGAAATTGCCTTTGCCCAGCGAGGTCTGGGCATCGCCTACTACAAGTTAGGTCGTTTCCAAGACGCGATCGCGGCCCAAACCCAAGCCCTACAGCACAAACCCGACTACGCCGACGCCTATAGCGATCGGGGACTGGTTCATACCGATTTGGGTGAATTCGATACCGCGATCGTTGACCTCAGCCAAGCAATTACCTGCGATCCCAACTTCGATATTGCCTATGTTAATAGAGGTCGAGCTTACGCCAGCTTAGGAGACTTACAACGGGCGTTACTAGACTTTAATCAAGCTATTCTCCTTAACGGTCAATTTGCTGTTGCTTATTACAATCGCGGTCGTGTTTACCGAGATATGGGGGAATTCAGCAAAGCCCTGTCCGACTTTGACCAAGCCCTTACCCTACAGAATAACCTTGCTCCAGCTTATTTGGAACGAGGTAAACTCTATGAACAGCGCCGGGATACTGCCAAAGCCTTCCAAAACTACACTGCCGCTGTGCAACTCAGTCCGAACTTTGCTGAAGCCTATCTCTTTCGGGGGAATCTTTACGCCAAAGCGGGAGATCTGAGTACCGCGATCGCTGACTACACCCAAGGACTCATCCATCAACCGCAATCGGCAGCGCTGTATTTTAATCGAGGCTTGGCTTACCATTGTCTCCAGAAATGGTCTGAAGCTATTCAAGATTATAATCAAGCGATTACCATTGACGCCGATAATGCAACGTTATATTTAAACCTAGGAATTACCCAAGGGGCTCAAGGCGATCACACGGCTGCGATTGCTTCGTTTAATCAAGCCATTCAACTCGATCCCAAACTCCCCGAAGCCTATTACTGCCGAGGACTGGCCCACGGCCAACTCCAGAACCTGCAAGCAGAAATCGACGACTATACGCAAACGTTGCAACTTGAACCCACCTATGTTCCCGCTTGGATGAATCGTGGGAACGCCTATTTTAAACAAGCGCGCTACGAAGTGGCGTTAAGCGATTATCAACAAGCCAGCCGCCTTGCGCCGAACGATGCCCTTACCTATGCCAATCAAGGTCGTGCACTACAGCAATTGGGCGATCGATCGATGGCTAAAGATCAATTTCAGTTGGCAGCACAGTTAGCCTTTAAACAGAATAATCTTTTACTCCATCGTCAAATTCTTCAGGAACTTCAAAAGCTATCCTAGACCGTATGCCGTTGAGGTTGTACGCTCCGTTTGGGGTTTTATTGCTAAGAAGGGAGAGGCGATCGTGAAAGCTGGAAAATTCAGGCTAAAGCTGTGGCAGCGGCGAGAAATTTGGTGCCCGACGTGGCGAGGCTGGATTGTATTAGGCGCGCTGATTGTGGGGTTGGGTTGGGCAATGGTGCCGCAGATTCATCCCTTTTTTGCGGTTACTGCGCCGATTCCAGCGGAAGCGTTAGTTGTGGAGGGCTGGATGGATGATGTAGCGGTGGTGCAGGCGATCGCGGAATTCAAATTCCGTCCCTACAAAATGCTGATTACGACGGGTTCTCCGCTGCCGAAGGGCTTTTATCTAGCGGAATATCAGGACTTTGCGACGCTATCGCGGGCGACGTTAATTCAACGGGGGTTTCCTGCCGATCGAATTGTTGCGGTACCTGCGCCGTTTGTGATTAAAAATCGAACCTATACAGCAGCTTTGTCCGTCAGGCGCTGGTTAGAAGAGACCCATTCTTCAATGCGTGCAATGAATATTTTTACAACAGGTGCCCATGCGCGTCGCAGTTGGATTCTCTACCGTAGGGCGTTGGAGCCTCAGTTTCAGGTGGGAGTGATTGCAACGCCGCCGCAAACCTATGAGGTCGATCGCTGGTGGGCCAGCAGTGAAGGGGTGAAGATGGTGGTTTTTGAGGCGTTGGGTTGGTTCTATGTGCAAGTGTTTAATTTGTTAGATTAGTACCCAATCAATTTGTAATTGCACCATCAGTTTGTGATTGCAATACGTGATGATCCGCCTAAATCCCCCTTAAAAAGGGGGGGTTGAGTAAAAATAATTTAGAAGTACAGATTTCACACTCTTTCCTCCCATTTTTTCGTATTTTCTCTTGTCTCCCCCTTTTTAAGGGGGGCTCGGGGGGATCGAATCTATAGCGTTGATCAATCAATTTGGTCTCTTGTTGCGAAGTTTCACAGAATTGCAAACTATCGCAATACGGTTGACATCGCCCTAGTTTACCTCTAGGCTTGTTTCTCATAGCTGAATACAACCGTGTTTTGAAGTCGTTTTGAAGTCCCGATTGGATCAGCTTGTCTCCCGAAAATTAAGGCGCTACCCAGCGTTGATTGGACCCAACAAAGGGTAGCTAAACCCCGAAGCTGACTGCGGCAGCTAGGCGGTCTGACACGGATTGTAACATTCGATCGGGCCACCCTACTTGTCCTGTGCAAAAGGGTGGTCTTAATTTTTGGGGTTTCTTCCCAATCTCTTCGTTAGGAGAAATCCCATGTTTATTAGTTTTGGTGATTCCGATCGTGTAACCGATACGGAGCGTAGACCGTTTCGATTTTATTTATTTGGCACTCGCGAAGAAGTGCAATCAGCAATTAACCAATTGCATGTCTTGCGATTTTCCGACAGAGTGCGTTGGAGTCCACCGATGCCTGTGCCGGGTTCAGATTGGCAATACGTCAGCCTAATGGAACGCGATCGGGCTTTGGAGTAGGTGCTTTAAAAACCGGGATTTTCTGAAAATCCCGGTTTGTGGGTAGGTCGGCCCTAAAATTTAGGCTAACAGGGGATCGAGTTGACCTTGCCGATCGAGGGCATGGATATCATCGCAGCCACCCACATGTTGGTCATTAATGAACACCTGAGGCACCGATCGACGGCCATTGGCTCGTTCTGCCATCTTGGCCCGCCCCGGCTCATCCCCATCCAGACAATATTCCGTATACTGCACCCCTTTACTGTCTAACAACCGCTTCGCCCGAATGCAAAACGGGCAAGTGCTCCAGGTATAAATTTCAACATTGGCAGCCATAATTGCGCGTGGTTCCCTTTCGTTCAGAGTGTCTCGTCCTATTCTAGACGCTCGATCGAACTTCTCACTGTGCTTTTCTCACGGTGCGTTCTTAGGAGTTGGCTAAGAAATACCATCCACCTACCCACCTACCCACCTACCTGTGATTTGACTTGCACGCCGTTCCATCACTGCACCATCGCATACCGTACCAACTGACAGAGCCGCTGCCGCAACGTCTCCAACCCCAACCGCTCCTGGGCAGAAATAAACAACGCCTGGGGATATTCCTCCTTCGCTTCCATTAAGCGATCGCCATCCACCTGATCCACTTTGTTAAACACAATCACCGCTGGCCCCGGCGCGATCGGCATCTGCGACAAAATCGCCATCACATCCCGCACCTGGCTCAACCAAGCCGGATGGGATAAATCCACCAAATGCAGCAATGCATCCGCCTCCGTCACTTCCTCCAACGTCGCTCGGAATGAATCAAACAACGGTGGTGGCAATTCATGGATAAATCCTACGGTATCCGTTAACAAAATCCCTAACGACTCCTCCGTTTCCGCATCCTGAATCACTAACCGCCGCGTCGTGGGATCGAGGGTAGCGAACAATTGATCCGCCGCGTAGATTTCCGAATGGGTCAACACGTTCAATAGTGTCGATTTCCCCGCATTGGTATAACCGACGATCGCGATCGTCGGCACCTCCTCATGCTGACGTTTTTGCCGCATCCGAGCGCGATGGGCTTGCAACTGATTCACTTCCTGTTGCAAACGGCTAATCCGTTTCTGAATGGCTCGCCGCTCCGTTTCCAATTTCGTTTCCCCGGGGCCTCGGGTGCCAATCCCCCCGCCCAACCGCGACATCGCCTGCCCCCGGCCCACTAAGCGCGGCAGCATATATTCCAACTGGGCCAACTCCACTTGTAGCTTCCCCGCCCCCGACTGCGCCCGCTGGGCAAAAATATCTAGAATCACCTGGGTCCGATCGACCACCCGAAGTCCCAACTGCGCTTCTAAATTGCGTCCCTGCACGGGCGATAAATCCCGATCGAAGACCACCAGATTCGCACCGATCGACTGGGCTACTAAGGCAATTTCCTGCACCTTCCCTTCGCCGACGACCGTTTGGGGATGGGGTCTGGGTCGCTTTTGCCGCAGGGTTTCCAGGACTTCTCCCCCTGCCGTTTCCACCAACCGACCCAACTCATCCAACGTATCTTGGAAGCGTTGCTTAGACAGATTATTGGTTTGCAGACCGACGATGAGCACCCGATCGTGATCGCGATCGACCTCCTGGGCCACAAACTGCCGCTGGAAATCCGCCTCCAACTCCTCCACAAAATCAATGAAGTGCTGCTCCAGCAAATCATCTACAGACATGGGATGGGAAATCTGCCAAGCCGTTTCCGGATGGGGCAACAGATGGCAGAGATAGGCTTCTTTGATGTATCCCGTGGCTCCCCCGCCCCGCCGCTGAAAACCACTCCCGGTCAAGGTCAGCATCACCAATGCATCCAACCGTTGCATCGCCATAGCCGTCAGTGCCACTTCTCCGGGCGGGTCTTGCTTCAGTTGCGTCGCCAAACAGCGAATCCCACTCAGCCGTTCTGCCCCGTAGCGCGGCAGTTCCAAGGGCGGAATTTGGGTTTGGCGGGGCGTGCCGACCCCCACCCGGATCACCTGTCCCCGGCGGTTGACGTAGGCACAGACCGGCTGCCCGATTTCGGTACTCACCGCCGCCAGCCGCTGGGCAAACTCTGGGGTGGTGATGCTATCGATCGGCAGGCGCTGGTGATATAACCGCTGAAGTTGCTTGAGTTGATTGGTTTTGAGTCCTTGCAGGTGACCGTGAATCGTTTCGATAGGGGAACTGAGCCAAACGCGACAAGTTCTATTGTGCTAAACAATCCCACCCCGGATCAACTCTATTCCCTATTTTCCGGCGGTTGTCTAGCGGATAAGCCAGTCACCCCAAGGCATTAACGCAATTTGGTTGAAAATCTAAAGAAACCAAAAGTGCCTGCGGGGAGTTGGTTGTTCGGGGCTGCAAGATTATCGTTCACCACGTTGGTCACCACTGCCCCATCGACACCCGTGATGGGTTGGCCTTGGTCGTCCACCGTTGGACAAAGCAAGCGATGCCCCGTCCCCACAGGAAACTGGCTCGGCAGCATGGCCCCCGCTGGGAAAAATTCACCCCGATCCTTCAAGTCAGGACGGGCTGGATCGATCGAATAGTCAGGAATATCCGTTAATGCGCTAGTTGTATTGCCGATCGTTAGGCTCATGGAATTCGGCACATAGGTTGTATTGTTCGGAATCCAATCGCAGAGATTCACATTGGTCGCAGGCAATCCTCCGGTTGAGAGGAAATAAATGGTGTATTGAAGCGTTGAACCACTCTTTGTTATCCCTGCATCGATCGCGCCCTTGAGATAGTTACTAGGCCAACTGGAATGGTTATCGTCCGTAGTATTAGCATCATCTTGTACTGCCGTCAGATCGACGATCGTGCCATTGGCTAACCGACTGGTGGTGCTGTTATCAATTGTAGTAATGCGTTTAACTAACAGCAGCTTCGATTGGCTTCCTAAGGGATTGAGATCAAAGCCAAAATTCTGTCCAGTAATATCGCTCGTAGACAGCGTGACTGCCAAATTATTCGGTGTTCCCAAAACCAATCCCGCTGGAATATCGGAATCGCTCGTATCTACTTGGATTTTGTAATTTCCGTTGACTACCCCTGCAAAGGTATAAATTCCGTTGGTGTCTGTGGTAGTGGTTTGCAGAACGTTATTATTTGTATCTAATAATTTAACTGTAATGTTTGCAGGTAGTTTAGGCTCTGAGCCACCAAGCTGATCATTGCCATCACTATCTCGGTATAACGTTCCTGTAATCTTAGCAGTGATATTTAGCGTTGTCAGTTCTGTGGAGCTGGGAAAGAAAGTCCAAGTGTCTAGCCCCTTTGTATCGCCAAAGGAACCATTACACTTGACGTTGGCATTTCCCCCATTAGCGGCCCCAAATTTTCGGAATAATAGTGCACTACTATCGGTACCCACAATGGGATCGCTAAAGGCTGGATTGGGCGCACCGCCACCACAGAGAACCGATCCAATGGTACCCACGGTCGTACCATTGGCAGTGACATAGCCCCGATCGTCGAAGTAGGCGATCGTATTTGATCCTAAAGGATGCACCCCATTCAGTAATTCAAACGTGGGTCCCCCGTAGAAGTTATTTTCCGCATCCAATAATGGAAAGTGATATTCCCCCGAGTGCACCTTGGCACGGACAGGGTAGTTCGCACCGATCGGGAACGGCGTGCCACTGTTGTCTTTGCCGTTCCAAGTCACCGCTTGTGCCCCTGCGGAAAACATCACTCCCCGTAATACCCGGTTCTGCGGATGGGTGGGGTCAAAGTTGACGCCATCTCGACTGATGACAATTTCGTAATTGCCCGCGATCGAACTATTGAAGGTAAACGTTCCCCCAGTATTGACTTGGCTGGTATTCCCCGACAGACTGCCCGTGAACTGCAGGCTATCCATACTGGGTGGAATGGGTATGGTGGGAATGCCCGTTCCCACAACCAATCCATTGGGATCATACCGATCGATATAACTCAAGGATTGAGCATCCAACGGACTGACAAACAACGGATACTGAGGTGGTGCTAACTTAGTACCACCATCGGGATTGGTAATGTTGCCATCACTGCCAACCATATCGTGGTACAGCGGCGTCGTGCCATCACTATCCCAAAAGCCTACTTGGTTTCCGTAGAGTAGAAATCCGAGGGGATCTAACCCCCGCAACGTAATACGGTATTGATACCCATCCGTAGTGACGGGGTAAATTGGAAAATTCAACGGACGGCCATTGCCTCCAGTAAAGAGCGCAAAGTAATAGGTAAAGGCTCGGCCATTTAGATCAAAAATCGAAGTGGTATCACTGCTGCGAACGGTGATATCCCAAGCGGCTACGCTGCCGTTCTGTTGTGCGGAAAAATTATTGGCATTGGCTAAGGCAATATCACCGGGGGCAGATGCATCTCGGGCACTGTTGACGCCATCCGGGCCATAGAACGCAACACTATAAACTCCGGTTTGGGGGGCTTTGTAGTAGCAGGGGACATAACCTGTTGCATTGCCGCCCCCCGTGATCGCTTGTGGCCCTGCAAGTTCCTGGGTGCGGTTGGTGATTTGCCCCATTGTGGTAGAACTCAGGGCCGATCGCTGGGCCAAACAGGAAAAGCTAGGGCTAGCGGGCAACGTTTCATTGCCCACATTGCCGGTCACCAGCCCAGGGTCATACAGCACAATGTCCCCGGCTCCCACCCCCACCGCTGTGGAACCCAGCAGAATGTATTCATCCTTTTGGGCAAAGACCTTCATCAAGCTGCGCCGTCTAATCAACCCACCCACAAATTCCGTGCGCCATTCCAAATTGGCCCGTCGAGCTGCGGCTGGAGCGGTTGCGGGATAGAGTGTACGGCTACCCTCTGCTACAACGGGTGCAGCAGCAAGCCCACTGAGTAATAGTAAACTACCCACGATCGCGCTGGCTTGACCCCACCCGGTTTTACCCAGTCTTGCTTTACCCAACTTCGAGATCTTGAAATGACGCATCACGGAATTGAATCCTACTCGATCGAACTAAAGAGTGTTTTAGAAAGTCTTAAGTGCTGCAAACAAGTACTGCAAACAAGTACTGCAACTGTCTAGGAGGCGGTTATTTCACCCGGACTTGATAGGCTACATTGATTTCCCCCTGGGGCGCGATCGGATTTTGCCATTTCCAACGCACGTGGGTGTAGGACTCTAGGGGGGCAGGGCGCACTTCAACCTTGCCACTGAGGGTTTTCACCTCCACCATAGGCGCAGCCGAGTAGTTTTTGCCCCCATCAATGCTGAACAAAATTTCCACCCCCGCTTGCTTGGTGGCTGAATCCTTGGCATAAATTGTATTTTTGGGAATGGGCTGGGTTAGGACTAGGTTTTTCGCGCTGCCTTTGCCTTCATTTTTGCCCTTGAGGGAGTAACGAAGTACGTCGCCGGGTTGGGCGGTCACCTGCTGGCCCACTTTGTCCCAGGTAATGCGCTCTTTGCCCTGGGCATCTTTGCTGACAATGCGCTTTTCACCCGTTAGCGTTAGATTAATTTTCGGTTTTTCCGCTGTTTGAGCGATCGCGGGTCGGGTGTCCCAGCCAGCTACGATCGTCACTGCCGGAGCCACAACCATTAGCCCGATCGTGCTCAATCCTGCAATCCAAAAACGTTTCATCATCATTTACCTAATGATTTACTCAAGAGTTGACTCAATTCCAAACTAGCAATCTCTAGACAGTCCAAGTCGAGGTCTTATGCGTTGATTCCTTATTTGGCTGCATCTCTTTAATCTATCCTTGGGAGCCATCTTGGGTTGCTGTTCTGCGATCGATTGAAGGTCGATCGGCTCATCTCTTTAGTTGATTTTGCGGCGGAAGGTGAACTGACCACGGGCTTGGGGCTGAATCACGACGCCGGGTTGGTGCACATAGCGGCTGACATCTGTGGCCTTTGTTGTGCCTGTCTGTTCCCCACTGGGCCAGTAGGCGGTGGTGCCGTAGGTGCTGGTCACCGAGGCCAAAACGTGACTGGTTTGAATTAGGCCATTGGCTTCCTTGGCCCAGGTGTTGTTTCCGTTGTCGCCATCCTCTGTCAGGGTGATATTGTTAGCGTTGAGCGTGACGTTGCCCACCCCCACAGGCGAGATCGAAATATTTTCATAGGCTACGGCATACTCCAGTAATTGTCCGCGTTTGGCGTTGGTTTGATCCGCTGCAACGGTTCCATTGGCCTCCAAGAGCGTGACGGTTTTAGCGAGTTTGAGGAACCCGGTGTACACCCGATCGATCGTGCGATTTTGCATGGGCTCTACGGCGATCGGATCGGGGCGGGAGTCGCCATCTTGATCCACAAAGGCATAGAGCGGAACGGCAAAACCTTTCCCGGTATCGGTAGACAGAGGCGTCCCTGCCGGGAGATCTACTGCAACGCTGTAGTTCACCTGTTGCCCCGGTGCCAAACTGGGAATCTGGATGGGAGCACCCGACTGAAAAATGAAGTTCCCCGCTGTGGCATCAAAGACGTAGACCGCTGTTTGGCCCCCATAGGTCAGGGTCACTTGAGTCTGGTTGGGCGGCAGTTGTTCCCCGGTTGTGGGCGTGAAATTGGCGGCATCGGGTACCAGCAATAATCCCGTCAAGCTGGCTATAGGACTGGGATTGCTCACAGTGTTCTGGAACGTGACAGCAGCCGGGTCGATCGTGCTCCCCGGCAGGGCATTGGCGGGCAGAGCCGCGCTCCGGTTGGTGAAATCGTCGTTGTTATCCACCTGCCCCACGGCTCCCGGCATTCCGATCGGCCCGTTCAACACCGTCCCCGGCAGCGCGATCGTGTAGACGTTATCTTCTCCCCCAGGGCCTTGGCCGGAGTTGTTGTTGGCGCTATCTACGCCGTGGCTCGTGGGGTTGGCTTGGCCGTCGGGAATGGTGGCGGAACTGGGCGTCAGGCTGGCGGTGGCTCCTGGGGTGCCATTGTCGTTGAAGTTGGAGGGCTGGGCGTCACCGGATTCGTCGTAAACCAGTGGTGCGGTGTTGCCCGTCAGTCCTTCGGTTTGGCCGAACACCTGCGCAAGGTTGACAATGTTGCTGGAACTGCCGGATGCGCCCGTGGTGCGTACCTTAAAGGTTAACCCCGTGATCCGATAGCCCATGGGAAGGGCATTGGTGGCCGCATTGTAGACAAAGCCCACTCGGGTGATGGGTTGTCCAGAGGGGGGCGCGGCAGTGTACCAGGTGGCAGATGGGGCCGGAGTCGAGAGGGGCGTATCGGTAAAAACGGGCGTCCAGTTGGGATCCGGTGAGATTGCCGAACCTGCCAGATAGTCGGTACCAGCGGGTACAGCATCGGAAATGAGCACCCGGTTTGGCCCGATGCCCAGGACGTTCATCCCGACTAGATTACCGGGGGTGATACCGGGACTGGAGATCGGGGCGGTGCCTTCCACCCGCAGCCCCAACTCATAGGTCAATTCATCGTCCGTTAGGACTGCGACATTTTTGGGGTCATAGCTTTTCATTGTCTTGAGTACCGTGGCTAGGGCTTGGGCCTGCGCTCCCACCTTGAGGGACTGTACGGCGCTGGCTTCCCGTTCTTCCGTGGCGGGGAGGACGGCAGCGGTGGCTCCGGTTTCGCCGCTGTAGTCTAAGGTGCGGACTTCTGTGGCTAAGGCGGTATCGGGGGAGTCGGGCTGGTTTTGGCTACCCAGGGAATTGTCGTTGGCTCCCGTATCCCCCAGACGGACCGTGATATCAGCCCCTGAAGCGGCTTGGGGTTGAATCGTCACCGGAATTGTCACGACGTAGGCATAGCCCGCTGGTAATACCCCCGCTGGCGTTGCCCCGATCGCCGGGAGGCCGGGAATCGTGCTAGTGCGGGCATTGGCTGGGTTGGGATAGGTGACTAGGACTGGGCTCGCAAAATTGACCCGATTGCCTTGGGTGTCGAGATAGCCCGCAATGAAGACCTGGGTTCCTGTGCCGGGGCCAGCAACGATCGGAGCTCGGGGAATAAAGAGTTCGGTGGTGTCGTTGCCGACGTTGGTGACCTTGAACTCAAAATCCACGCCATCGTTGGGTAAAATGCTGCCGCCATTGCGATCGATCGTCGCGAGGGGCACCACTAAAACCCCTGCAACTTCCGCCACCGCCACTTGAACAGTATTAGATTTTGCGTCGTATTGCGCCCCATTGGGATCCTCATAGGCTGCCGTCGCCGTATTGCGAATGGCGGTTCCCGCAGGAACAACCTCAGCAACGGCAGGGTTAACACCAGCCAAAATACTTCCGGGCAAAATACTTCCGGCAATCAACAGGGACGCTAATAGCCGAGAAGACGCAAAAGAGCGCTTCTTCATTGTGGGTGTGTCGAAAGATCAGAAGGACAAAAACAAAAGGACGAAAAAAGCAAACTCGAAATGTTCCAGCAGGACTGATCGGTTTCAGTCAGGGTTTCCCCTACTTTTCCCCGATTTGTTTATCTATCGATCGCAGCAAATTTTGATGAAGGAAAATCCAGCGAAATCACTGAAGTTGATAGGCCACGTAGCCTGTATAGGCCATTGATTTACTAGGTTTCACAGAGGTCATACCAGCCGTTGCCGACGGTGTCACAGTGTCATAATGAAAAGCGATCGATCGCTGTGTGAATGGCGGTTATGTTGATCACTGTGGTGATAGCGGTGTGGATCGCAGATCCCTTGTCAACGGAGTCAGGAATTTTAAGAGGTAACCTGTGCAAAATTTAGGGTCAGTTTTTGTGCCAGGATTTCCGAACGATCGCAACGGAAAAGGGCACCGATCGGGCTGGACGATCGCCGCTCGAACTCTGGGGGTGCTGGTGCTGGTGGGTGGGTCGATTGGTTTCGCCCCATCGGCCCGCGCGATTCCTGGCGAACCGCTCCTCGATCGGGCCTCCAACGGCATGGTCACTTCAGCCCACCCCCTAGCTAGCCAAATTGGCCGGGATGTCTTAAAAAAGGGCGGCAATGCGGTGGATGCGGCGGTGGCGACGACCCTCGCGATTTCCGTGGTGGAACCTTTTTCGGCGGGGCTGGGGGGTGGGGGATTTCTGCTGTTCCACGATGGCAAAACTGGCAAGACTGTGGCTTTGGATTTCCGGGAGCGGGCACCCCTGCAAGCCACCCGTAATCTCTATCTGGATGCCCAGGGCAAAGTCCGTCCTAAGGCCAGCACAGAAGGTGCTTTGGCGGTGGCGGTTCCGGGGACGATCGCGGGACTGGCAGAAGTACACCAACGCTACGGCAAGTTGCCCTGGAAAACCCTGGTGGAACCCGCGATCGAACTGGCGGATCAAGGCTTTTCCGTCAGTTGGCAATACACCCGCGCCAGCCAATGGTCGCAATCGGTGCTCAAACAGCCGGAGGCCCAGCGGATCTTCACGCGCCAAGGCCAGCCCCTGCAACCCGGCGATCGCTTGATTCAAACGGATTTAGCCAGAACCTTGCGATCGATCGCGATTTCTCCCCAGAACTTCTATCGGGGCACCGTGGCCCAGGCGATCGTCCAGGATGTGCAAACCCAGGGCGGAATTTTGTCGATCGAAGACTTGCAAACCTATCACCCCATCTGGCGGCAGCCCCTCTGTGGCCCCTTTCGGCAGTACCAGGTGTGCTCCATGCCGCCGCCGTCCTCCGGGGGGGTGCACCTGCTACAAATGCTGAATCTGCTGGATACACCCACGCTGTATTCCGGCGGTTGGCACCATCCCGATACGGTGCAGCGAATGGCCGAAGCGATGCGGATAGCCTACCGCGATCGGGCGCAGTATCTGGGCGATCCGGATTTTGTGGCGATTCCCATGCAGGGGCTGATCAGTCCGGCCTATGCCCAACGGCGACGCGGAGAAATTAACCTCAACCGAGCGACCCCCTCCGGTCAGGTGCCGCTGGTCGATCCCTGGCCCTTTCAAGCGGAGAAACCCAAGGTTCCTGGAGCGAATCCCGCCGGGTCGAAGCAGTTGAAACCGTTCCAGCCCCAGGAATCCGACGATACGAGCCATCTCACTGTTGTCGATCGCGATCGCAATGCCGTTAGCCTCACCTTTACAATTAACCTCGGCTTTGGGTCGGGAGTCGTGCCGAAGGGGACGGGAGTGCTGTTGAATAACGAAATGGATGACTTTGCCGTAGCGCCCAATACGCCCAACGCCTTCGGTCTGGTGGGGGACAATGCCAACGCGATCGCCCCCCGCAAAACGCCTCTGTCCAGCATGACGCCCACGATCGTGACGGAAAAGGGCAAGTTTCGTATGGCCGTTGGCTCCCCTGGCGGCAGTACGATTATTACGACCGTGCTGCAAAGCTTGCTGAACCATCTGATCTATGGCATGGATATCCGCCGATCGCTCGCCGCGCCACGCATCCATCACCAGTGGCTCCCGGATGAACTGCGGGTGGAGCAATGGGGCTTGGATCCCTTAACGCGGCAAGCGCTGGAACATCGGGGCCAGCAACTGCGCGATCGGGACAGTTGGGGCAATGCAAACGGCATTGTGGCACTTCCCGACGGTAGCTTGGAAGGGGCAGCGGATCCCCGTGGGGAAGGGACAGCGGCGGGATGGTAAGGGGGCTGAGGGCATTGCCGATCGCCTAACACCTGAATTAGAAGGATGTCGCAATTGATGCCTCAGTGCTATTCCTGATCGGGGGGTTTTGCGGCAAACTGTTGATTTACCCATGATGCTGTCCATACTGAGGGGGGATATCGGTCGGTTGATGGATTTTCCAGGAATCCCAGGGGCCGAATGCAGGTCACCCAATCGATCGCACGCAGTTTAGATGGCACCACCATGGCACCTAAAGTTTCCATCATCGTCAACTGTTTTAACCAAAGCCAGTACCTTGCCCGATCGGTGCAAAGTGTCTTGGCACAAACTTGGACGGATCTGGAATGTCTGATTGTGGACGATGGTTCTACGGATGCCACGCCTCAGGTGGCAGCGGAATTGGTGCAGTCCGATCCCCGTGTGCAATATTTCCGTAAAGAGAATGGTGGGTTGCCTGCGGCCCGTAATTTTGGTGTGGCCCAAGCCCAGGGCGACTGGATTCAGTGTTTGGATGCCGATGATTGGATTCATGCTGATAAAATTCGGGCACAACTGGCGCAGGTGGAAAATCGGGTTCCCCAGGGCTTGGTGATTTACTGCGATTATGAACGGGTGTTATTAGATGCCGCTGATCAAATTGTCGATCGACAGCCCCATGCCATTGGTCAACTTTCTTCGGAAGCGTTGATTCAGCGGCTGTTGCTGCCAGATTTCCTGGTGAATACGCCCCACCCGGCCTTGCAGCAATGTATGTTGATGCATCGCAGTGTTTTGGTATTGGCGAAATTTCCGGAGCAGTTCAAGGCGCTGGGCGATCGGTATTTTGCGATCGAAATTTTGCAGCAGGGCGCAGAGTTTGTCCATACCCCCATGGTCGGTGCGTTTTACACGAAACATCAAACCAATCGCACCAATAATTGGGCTTACATGTGCAGTTACTACATTCTGTTTTATGAAACCTTGGCGCAGCAGTATCCTCAACGGTTATCCCAATGCCAAGCCGCGATCGATTTATTAATCAATGAAGCGATTCAGGAGAAACAAACGGAAAATTTTCAACGCATTGTCAAGATGTTAACGATTCCAGTGCATTTAAAGCTGTGGAATCAAGTGTTTACGGTGCGCCAACGCTGGCTGCTACGAGTGCTGTATCAATTGCGCTGCCAAACGCCTAACTTTATTCTGTACGAAAAATACCGAGGGCCGCGTTCCCAGCGCGTTTTAAAATCCCTACGGTTGCTGAAAGCCAATTCATAGATTGGCTGTTCTGCTGTTCGATCGCTCAACTTTATATTGCTCGATCTCCTCTTGCCCGATCTCCTCTTGCCCGATCGTTTGCCCAGGCTCCCATGACTTCACCTAATCCCCTTCTAATCAAATATATTCGACGGTATCCTGGATGGATTGGTCTGACAATTCTTCTAGGATTTTCCAGCGCATTATTTAACGGGGTGAGTACAGCCCTGATTGCTCCGATTCTCCTGAATTTCCTAGGCCAAGCTGAGAGTCTGCAAGGGTTACCCCCCGTGATTGAAAAAACACTGCGGCTGATCGGATTAGATCACAATCCCTCGGCGATCGTGTTGTTTGGGGTAATTCTGGTGGCGATCGTGCTAAAAAATGCAGCGAGTTATGCCAGCACCTTGAGTTCCAGCCACCTGATTCGGCTACTCACCAATGGGATGCGGCGGGATGCATTGAAATTGTTATTGCAAGTTGACCTAGACTTCTTTACCAAGAGTAAGGTGGGGGATCTCGTCAATCGTATTGGTTCTGAAGTGGGGCAGTCTGCCAATGCGTTAAAGGCGACGATCGGAATTTGTATTAACGTGATTACGATTTTCGTCTTTCTGACGCTGTTACTGATTATTTCTTGGAAACTGACGATTATTTCTACGGCGTTATTGTCGATCGTCGCGATCGCGAATCAATACTTTGTTCGTCGGGCAAAACGCTTTGGTTATGAGCTATCGAATAACTCTCGCCTCTATTCGGTGAAGCTGCTAGAAATCCTGAATGGAATTCGATTGATTAAGGCTACGAGTAACGAAACAGCGGAATATGACAAAATCGAGCGACTAATTTCCGATCGCGAAAAAGCTGACTTTCAATCCCAAGCCAATTTTGCGATCGTCGGCCCGGTCAATGAAGTGGCGGGCATTATGACCATTTTGCTGATTGTAATCTTAGGTCGATCGCTGTTTGCGGATCAAATTGCGGCAACTTCGGCATTGTTGTTAAGTTATTTATTACTGCTCTTTCGGATGTTGCCCGTCATTGGTCAACTCAACAGTGCGCGGAATACCTTGGCCAATGCGACGCCCAGTTTAGCGATCGTGGAAGATCTGCTGCGGTTCGACAATAAGCCCCTCATGCCCCAGCGCAATCTCTATGGCTACCAAGGGCTACAGACCGCAATTCGCTTTGATCAGGTCAGTTTTGCCTATCCCGGCCAAGAAAATCCTGTTTTGCGCCAGATTTCTTTGACAATTCCCAAGGGAAAAACCGTGGCCTTAGTCGGTGCATCGGGGGCAGGAAAATCCACGATCGCCGATTTGCTGACCCGCTTTTACGATCCCACCGAGGGCTGTATTACCTTGGATGGTCAGGACTTGCGGGATTTCGACCTACGATCGTTGCGGCGGGCCATGGGCGTGGTCAGTCAGGATACGTTCCTGTTTAACGATACGATTCGCAATAACATTGCCTACGCCTGTCCCGAAGTAACGGAAGCTGAAATTATTGCGGCTGCCCAGCGGGCCAATGCCTATGAATTTATTCAAAAATTGCCCCAAGGGTTAGACACGCTGATTGGCGATCGGGGGGTGTTACTTTCCGGTGGCCAGCGGCAACGGCTCGCGATCGCCCGTGCCCTCCTGCGCGATCCGGAAATTTTGATTTTGGACGAAGCGACGAGTGCGCTGGACACGGTGTCTGAGCGCTTGGTGCAACAGGCGATCGATGATTTGAGCCGCGATCGCACAACCCTGGTGATTGCCCACCGCCTTTCGACCATTCAAAAAGCCCACCAAGTGGTTGCCCTCGATCGGGGGCGAGTGATGGAACAGGGGACTCATACAGAACTGCTCCAACAGGGCGGTTACTACGCTAAACTTTGTGCCATGCAGTTTGGTGATTCTCAAAGTGATTCTCACAGTGAATCCAACAGTGATGTTGGGGATGATGCAAATCAGGATACCCACGGCGATTATGTCGTTAATTTGACGGGAAATTCTGCCAGTTCCCAGGAGGTGGTGCGATGAGTTCAACCGTGATTGGGATGATGAGCAGTTATGTGGGGCTGAATCCCTGCTCGATCGATTGGCTCTGGAATCAAGCGAAGCAACCCTTTGGTCAATGGGATCGCATTCAAATGTTAGCCAATGCGGATCAGCCGGATTTCATGCTGATGTATAACTTCCATGACTTTCCTCAACTACCGCAAAAGCATTGGAATCCCATCAAAAATCAACGCCGCCAAAAGCAGTATTTAGATTTACAAGCGGCCCTAGAGACCAAATGCCGAGGGGTACCACCGGAGCGCACAATTTTTCTCTGGCGTGAGCCGCCGTTGACCGAAATTGCCCATAAAAATATTGCCACCTATAACCAGGCAAAGCCTTACTGTTACTACATTTCCGGGCCGGATGACCACGCTCCCCAGCCAGACTACATGCCCGCGATTTGGTACGTCAATAATACCTTTACTGAACTGGAGCAAATGCCGCCGCCCCCCAAGGTTAAGCCCTGTAGTTGGATTACCTCGGGCATCGATCGCACAGCTAATCACCGGACTCGCCTAGCGTTTCTGCAACTGATTTACCAGAGTAATCTGGACTGTGACTTTTATGGTCGGGGTTTGCCAGCTTGGGCTAAGGCCAGTGCGATTAATAACAAGTGGTACGGCATGGCTCCCTATCACTACAATTTAGCGATCGAAAACTATGCCGATAATGACTGGTATGTGAGTGAAAAACTGTGGGATTCGCTGCTGTGCTGGTGTTTGCCGATCTACTACGGTGGCTCTGCGGCGGATAAACTCCTGCCACCGGGGAGCTTCCTGAGATTGCCGAGTCTGGATGAAAAAGGCTTGCAGTACATTCGGGAAGTGACGGCCACGCCGGATGCTTGGTATGCAGCGAAGGACGCGATCGCCGAAGCCCGTCAAATCATCTTGCACAAGTTGAATTTGATGAACTGGCTCGCGGAGTATGTGGCCAAGTTTTAAATGTTGTTGGACTGTTAGTTACTGGACTGTTAGTTACTGGACTGTTATTGGAAGCGTCGTTGAGGAGAGAACGGGTTAAATCATGGATGGTATTTGTACCCTGGCCAACGATCGGGTTTTGGATCAGACGATCGCCCTTCTCAACAGCATTGAAGCAACGATGGGGCCGGAGTTTCCCGTTTGCATTTTTCCCTACGACGATCGCTACGATCGACTAGCGGAGGCGATTCAATCGCGACCTCAGGTACAAGTCTTTTGCGATCTCGCTGTATTGGACTATTGGGATGGTTGGGCGCGGGCCATGTGGGATGCCTGCCCCTCCGCAAAGCAGCGCTGGCAGGAAATTACCCCCGATCCCTACTATCGATTTGGCACCCATCGGCGCTTGGCTGCGTTTTCTGGGCCGTTCGATCGATTTCTCTATATGGATGCGGATACGTTGTTGCTCCAGGATGTGCGTCCGCTATTGCAGCGATTGGATGCCCATGGCTGGATCGTCTACGACTTTCAACATCGTGATCTTTCCCATGTGTATAATCATCGATCGCCAAAACTCTCACAGGTATTTTCGAGCGATCGCTTAGAGCAAGAAATTTTCTGTTCAGGTTTCTATGGGGCGAAGCGAGACACTTTTTCAGCAGAACAGTTGCAACAATTACTGACCCATTTACAAGCGGGAGAGTCGGAGATTCTCTACTGCATGGCTCCTGACCAAACGTTGTTGAATTATTGGGTGATGCGATCGAATTTGTTGGTCTATAACCTAGCGCTGGAACTGCCGCAGGACGCTCGCACGGGCTGCTGTGTGACCTCGGATCACTTTGTCTATCGCGATCGGCAGCTTTACGATAATGGGGTACCGCTGACCTATTTACATTACATTGGCTTATCATCCAGTTTGTTTCAACGGCTCTGTGCGGGGGAAAATCTAGCCTTGCCCTACCGAGATATTTTTCTGCAATACCGCTACTGGCATGATCCCAGCCAGAAGCCCCACTTTACGGGTAAACCTCGTGCGGGCGATCGCTCACCCTTGGCCGATCGCATTTTGAAAAAACTATGCCGTACCCCGATCGGGCACTAACAGATATCTTGCTAGTCAGCAAAGCGATCGGGCTGTTATCTTGGGCGGGAATCCACTACCATGGTAAGCACCCTGATCGCGGGAGGTTATCCATGACCTACACGCCCCAAAAAACGCTAACCTTCGATGAATTCATTGCCCAGTATGGGGATGAGCCGCGCTATGAACTGATTGACGGAGAATTGCGGGATATGGACCCAACAGGTCCCCATGAAGCGGTGGCTGGCAAGGTAGGAGGATGGTTGTTTGCGGAGATTCTGCGGGCGCGTTTGAATTGGTTTATTCCCAAAGGTTGTCTAATCAAGCCTCCCGCCACGGAGGCCACGGCTTTACGCCCTGATGTCATTGTCCTGGACGAAGAACTGATTCAACAGGAACCCCTTTGGCAGCGGGAACCCATCATTACCCGTGGCAGCACGATTAAATTAGTGGTTGAAGTGGTCAGCACCAACTGGCAGGATGATTATGCGCGGAAGGTAGAAGAGTACGCGCTACTAGGCATTCCAGAATACTGGATTGTGGACTATCGGGGACTCGGCGGCCTTGCGTTTATTGGTAAACCGAAGCGACCCACATTGACGGTTTACTATCTGGACGGTGACGACTATCGGGCAACGCAATATCATTTGGGAGAACCGATCGCCTCTCCGCTGTTCCCCAATCTGCAACTGCGGTTAGACGATCTTTTGCCGCGATAATCACAAGTTGTGATCATCACAAGCTGCCGAGGTAACGGGTTTTCCAGCCATCGAAGCGCGATCGATCTCGCTAGAAATTTGCGTAGGAATGGGCGGAAGGGATTTATTTTTACCTACGAATCGGGCACTCTAAGGCAGTATCCTGCGTTGAACGCACCTTTGAAGGAGTTCGCCATGAGTCGTGGCATTTACATCACAGCGAATGATAAAGTGACCGATCATGCGATCGCGCTCCTAAATAGCATTCGTTTATATGACACCGAAACCCCGATCGTCTTAATCCCCTACGACGATAACTACCACAACATTGCTGCACTGCTCAATCAACGTTTTGGTGTTACGGTCTACGAAGATTTGGAATTGATCGATCGGCTGTCTCGGCAATTACACGAAACCTTTGGCGGCAACTTCTTTGCTCGGCCTAACCAGTTTCGTAAACAAGCCTGTTGGTTTGGCCCCTTCGATGAATTTCTCTACATCGACACCGATATCGTTGTCTTTGAAAAAATTGTTGATAACCTCAATTACCTTCAGGACTACGATTTCCTCTGCTGCGACTATCAACATCGCGGGGGCATCAAAAACGTTTTTTCCGAAACCGTGTTAACCGAAGGCATTTTCACTGAGCAGGATCTGCAAGATCTGTTTAATGGTGGCTGGTGGGCCTCCAAAAAAGGGGTGATTCAGGAAAAAGACTTACTGGAAACCTTTGCTGAATGCGCTAAGCATCCGGAATTCTTTGACTTTTCCCAAAAGACCTCCGACCAGCCCATCATCAACTACATGATTCTCAAGCGGGTGGCCAAACGCTTCAATGTTGTGCGACGGGAAGGCGGTGCCCCCGGTAGCTGGGCGGGGAGCCCCCAGTTTATGGTGAAAAACGATCGACCCTTCGATCCCACCTGTAACCAGCCCTTGCAGTATCTCCACTGGGCGGGCATTCGGATTCAGCCCGGTTGTCCCTACTGGGATCTGTGGGCCAAGCATCGCTATCTCGGCGAAACCATGCCGACCTTTGAAACCCGGATCCCCCCAGCCCAATCTCCAAAAGCCAGCTTTTTAAAGCGATTAGTGAATAAAGTCAGAGGCTAAGATCGAGGATTTCTGGGGTGCCACCCGCCGATCCGCAGGACTAGGATTGAACCCAGAGAGCACTCAGCAAATTTCTGTTGGGGGATGAAATCGCGGATGGCGAAGGACAAGCTTTCAATTTACAGTATTATCCTGACCCAATAGGATGCCGTATGGGAATAAATGTTGTAACAGGTGTGGCTGGATTCATCGGTTCTCATGTCGCCGAAACCTTGTTGAAGCAAGGCGATCGAGTGATTGGGATCGATCACTTTAACGATTACTATGATCCGAAATTGAAGCGACGCAACCTGCAAAGCTTTGCCGATCATCCAAATTTTCAACTGATTGAGGGCGATATTCAATTCCTAGACTGGAATTTATTGCTTCAGGATGTGGAGGTTGTCTATCACCAGGCCGCGCAGGCAGGGGTGCGAGCTAGCTGGGGGACGAGTTTCCGGGCTTATACTGAGCGGAATATTAACGCGACCCAGGTGATACTAGAAGCGGCTAAGGACGCAAAACAACTGCAGCGGTTTATCTACGCTTCCACCTCGTCTATCTACGGTAATGCGGAAACCCTGCCCACCTATGAAACCATTCCGCCCCAACCTGTTTCGCCCTACGGCATTACCAAATTGGCCGCAGAACGGTTGTGTGGGTTGTATTACGACAACTTTGGTGTCCCGTTTGTGTCCCTGCGCTACTTTACGGTTTATGGGCCTCGCCAACGGCCAGACATGGGCTTCCACAAGTTCTTTAAGGCGGCCATGGCCGATCGCCCGATCGATATTTTTGGCGATGGGCAACAAACCCGCGATTTTACGTTTATCAGTGATGCTGTGGCTGCCAACTTAGCCGCAGCAAAGGCTCCCGGTGCAGTGGGGGAAATTTTCAACATTGGTGGTGGGAGTCGAGTCGTGCTGGCGGATGTGCTGAACCTGATGGAAGAGATTATCGGTAAACCCATCCAGCGTAATCACATTGAAAAGGCGCGGGGCGATGCAAGGCACACGGCGGCAGATGTGACCAAGGCGCGGGAAATCCTAGGCTACAATCCGCAGGTCACCCTACGGCAAGGTCTGGAACAGGAATGGGTTTGGATTCAAGCGTTATATGCTGAAGCGGCTTCGGCTGGTTCGTCTATGGGCTAAGCTGACGTCGGCTCAGCTTACGCGGGCTCAGCTTTCTATAGGCTAAGTGATAGTCCTGAATTCAAACTGTAACCGTAAGTGATTTCTCAAATTTGGTATCCCTAGGAGTCTGTGACAGATTGAACCTGTTACAGACTTTTTTATCGGTTCTCGCGGAATACCCCGCTCGTCTACCCGGCGGGGATGGATAGCGAGGGTGCGGTAGCACCAATCTCTCAGCATCGTAGCAGAAAGACTTTTAACACATCTTATGATGAATGTACTATCACAAGATTATCGTGGGGGGTAGTCCTATTTCTTAAAGGATGAAGAATAATCAGACTTCGTCGAAAGCTTTGTAGCAAAGACCTTTCAGCTTAAGGTTATTTTCTCTATCCTTTACGTCAGGGCACTACCCTAGCTCGTTTAAGATTTCTGTTTTTCAAGATTACGGCTGACTTGGGACATGCTGAAACAGACTACCCAGTAAACTAAACCAATAAATAGATACACCTCCGTTTGCCGATCGCTGAAGTCTGGTTGGGAAAGAATCGTACGAGAAATGCCCGTCAGTTCAAACATAGAAAACAATCCCAACAGTGATGTATCTTTAAACATAGAAATAAATTGGCCTACAATTGCAGGAGTTGAAATACGCAATGCCTGTGGCAATACAATTAATGCCATGGTTTGTAGCGTATTTAACCCCAAAGCTTTAGCCGCTTCGGATTGTCCCTTGGGAATGGCTTGCAACCCCGATCGCACATTTTCCGCCAGATATGCCGCATTAAACAGCATTAGCCCCGCGATTGCCCGTATGACCCGATCGAGTCGAATTTCATCGGGCAGCAGTAATGGCAACATCACCTGCGCCATAAATAAAATCCCGATTAACGGTAAGCCCCGCACCAGTTCAATGTAGCCCGTGCAGACCCACCGGACGATCGGCAAGGCCGATTGTCGGCCTAGGGCCAGCAAAATACTGAACGGAAACGCCAGCAAAATACTGACTGCGGCAGTGAATAGCGTCAGAAATAACCCACCCCATAGGCTCGTTCGGACAAACTTCAACCCCAAACCGCCATTGGCAAAGTAGGCGATCGCGCAAAAGGAGATCGGGAGCAAGGCATAGAATCCCAATTGGAGACGCTTGTTTAACCGCTGGCTCTTTAAGATGAACTGTCCCGCCCAGAGTGCGGTCATCCCGACCACCACACCCAAGACAGCCCACATCCGCCACACCTGATTCACCGGATAGCGACCCACCAGGAACAGACGCAGATTCGTCGTAATGACAGCCCACTGCGCTTGCGCCAGCCACCCCCAAAGCCCATAGCCTACCCACCCCAAAAAAGCGAGGCAGAGCAGCGTTAATAAACTATTTAACTTCGTGTTGAAAAGATTTCGCTGTAACCATTGGTAGATCTGTATTTTTTGGGAATGGGGGGGGTGGGAATTCTGCATCATCGTGACCCTAATCAATAATTACAAGCGATCGATTGAAGGAAGGCGTTCCATCGGTGATTCTGCTCAGTTACCGTTCCACAAGCTGCACACGACGATTGAATTGATTTAAAACCCAGGCGATCGCTAAACTCAGCGACAGGTAGGTTAGGGAAATCAGAATCATCACTTCCACAGCACGTCCCGTTTGGTTAAATGTAGTCGATGAAACGGCATACAAATCGGGATAACCCACGGCGATCGCCAAACTGGAGTTTTTTGCCAAGTTCAAATATTGATTGGCCAAGGACGGAATCATCGATCGCAGTGCCTGGGGCAGAATGATCAGCCGTAGGGTTTGCCCAGGGAAGAAACCGAGCGATCGGGCCGCTTCCCATTGGCCCTTGGGAACGGATTGAATGCCCCCCCGCACAATTTCAGCGATAAACGTTCCCGTGTACAGCGTCAATCCTGTCAACAGTGCCGAAAATTCCGGCGAAAGCTGCAACCCCAACAGAGTAATGCCCCCCTTGCTGAACTGGAGCAGTCCCCAGGAAATGCCCTGATCCGACTTAGTCACACTGGTGAAGACAAAGTACCAAAACAGCAATTGCAGCAGCAGTGGCATGTTGCGCAGGGTTTCCACATAGACCTTGGCAATTTGTCGCAGGAGCCAGTTATTGGACAACCGAGCCACCCCCGCCACAAACCCCACTAAGGACGCGATCGCAATTCCACTCAGAATCACGCGCAGGGAATTGAGAAAGCCGACAAACATCGCCATGGCATAGCGATCGCTGGGTTGGTAAGCGATCGGTGTTTCACCAATACTGAACCCCGCCTGGGATTCCAAAAACTTAAAGCCCAACCGAATTCCCAAGCGTTTGAGATTGTGATCCAGGTTGTAGCCCAGGTAGCTCAAGGCCGCGACCACTAGCACCACCACGATCGCCTGCCACAGGAATTGCCAGAACTTCGCCTGTCGCCACCAGCGAATTTTTGGTCGTGAGGCTGGCCCTAGGGATGGGTCATTCTGTTGTTGCTCCGGATTGTGCCCAGTGAAACCCATAGCCCTCCTGTAATTCGCCACCAGTCTATTATCCAGCAGAGAATCCTATACTGGAAAGCATGCCAAAAAGATCTACCCTCTTTGGGTTGTAAGGTGGGTAATGCTCCCAGCATCCTCCCTCGCCTTTGTTTCTTAGACATTGCCCTATCGTTGCATGCCCCCGTATGACCCCCTCGATCCCCCTCAGCCTTTGCATGATTGTTAAAAACGAGGCAGTGAATCTACCCCGTTGCCTAGATAGCGTCAAAGATGTGGTCGATGAAATGATCGTGCTGGATACAGGGTCAACGGATCAGACGATCGCGATCGCCCAGTCCTACGGTGCGAAGGTCTACGAATTTACCTGGTGTGATGATTTTTCTGCTGCTCGCAATGCCGCACTGCAATACGTCACCGGGGATTGGGTCTTGGTGCTAGATGCCGACGAAGTTCTACTCCCCGCGATCGTGCCGGCCTTAAAAACCACCATCCAACAGCCCAAGGCTCTAGTCATCAACCTCGTGCGACAAGAAGTGGGAGCCACCCAAGCCCCCTATTCCCTCGTGTCTCGCCTCTTTCGCAAACATCCTGCCCTTCACTTTCAGCGCCCCTACCACGCCATGATTGACGACAGTGTTGAAGCGCTGTTGCAGCAGGAACCCCACTGGGACATTCTCAACCTACCGGATATTGCCATTTGGCATGATGGCTATCAGCCGGAAATGATTGCCGCCAGGGATAAATGGAACAAAGCCCGCACCACAATGGAAGGCTTCTTAGCTAGGCATCCCAACGATCCCTACGTCTGTAGCAAATTAGGAGCGCTGTATGTTCAGTTAGGAGAAACAACGCAGGGAATCGAACTTTTACAACGGGGTTTGCAAGCAACTACGATCGATGCAGCAACGCGATATGAATTACATTACCACCTCGGTTCTGCTTGCCAAGAATTGCAAGAACCTTTACAAGCCGATGAGCAGTATCAGCAAGCCATGCAGCAACCGATCTTACCAATGCTGAAGCTCGGGGCATTGCATAATTGGGCAGCTTTGCGACAAACCCATGGGGATTTGGAAACTGCAAAGTTGCTCTACGAACAGGCATTAGCGATCGACCCCCATCTCACCACCGCCCATTACAACCTCGGCATGACGCTGAAGGCATTAGGCGACTTTGCTGGGGCGATCGGGCATTATCAAACGGCCATTCAACTGCAACCAGACTACGCCGACGCCTATCAAAACCTAGGAGTTGTCTTACTCAAAGTTGGAGATATGGCTGGGAGTCGTGCCGCCTTCCACCGGGCGATCGAACTTCATCAGCAACAAGGTTCTCCAGAAGCTCAACGGCTTCAGCAAGCTTTAATGGATATGGGAATGATGGGAGTTACCTAGGTCAAAGCTCCGTAAATATATGGGCAAATCGACTCCTGACTCCGTAAATACACTTATTGCAGATTAATTTTAGGTAAAGATAGCTTTTGCAACATAGTTAAATATTCGGGAATTTTCAGATCAATGGTGGAATGTTAGTGCACGAAGGGAATTCTGGAACCATACATAGATGTCTTTTAGCATCGTTCCCGTGCTCCCTTTATCTAGGCTAAGGTGTTATGGTAGTTCCCGTTGATTTGAGTGCACAAGTCTCTTCAGCAGCCACTTTTAATCACCCCCTTGTTTCTGATGGATCGACTCCTGATGCGCCCCTCTCTCTACAAGAAGTTCAGTTTTTACAACAATTGTGGGATGCAATAGACTATGGCATTTTTGTTTTAGAGGTCATTGAGAACGGTCAGGATTTTCGGTACGTCAAATTTAACGCTACGATGGCGCGTACCAGTCCAATTCCCGTCGATTACTTATTAGGGAAAACAGTTCGGGAAGCTCTCCCTCCGATGATTTCAGATATCTGCATGCGGCGTTACCAGGCTTGTTTATCCTCTAAACAACCTGTTTCTTTTGAGGAACATTTTGAACATGATGGGCGAAGAACTTGGTGGTTGTTGACAGTAGCACCCTTGGTTCAAGGACCATCTGGCATTCAACAACTGATTGCAACCACCGTTGATATTACTGTTCAAAAAGAAATTGAGGCGGAAATTGGAATTCGCGAAGCTAAATTTCGGCGCTTTGTGGAAAATGCAGATGATTTGATCTACGAAGTGGCTGCCGATGGCACCTTCACCTATCTTTCGCCTCAGTTCAAAACAATGTATGGCTATGAGGTCAAAGAATTTTTGCATCAATCCTTTGGATCGATCGTTCATCCTAGCGATTTACCCCGAGTGATTGCCAGTAACCAGCATTTACTAACCACTGGAGAACGACAATTAGGGTTAGAGTTTCGGACTCGTCGAAAGGATGGAAGTTGGCTTTGGCTTGTCTGTAATAACTCCCCTATTAAAAATAAATTAGGGCAGGTGATTGGGTTTCACGGCATTGCACGGGATGTTAGCGATCGTAAAGCAGCAGAGACCAAGCTCCAAGAACAGACCCGCTATAAAACCCTGTTAAGCCAAATTGCCAATCAAATTTGCAACGCACTCAGCTTCAACACTGTGATTGAAACGACGATTCATGCCATTCGGGATCTGTTAGAGCTGGATTGTTGTGGGTTTAGTTGGCTGTGCCCTGATGACGCTGAACCAACGTGGGAAGTGATCATGGATACCCAATCGGAGGGCATTCCGAGCTTCGTCGGCCAGTATCCTGCTTCTATTTTGGGATCTGCTCCAGAAGTAATCATCCAACAACAGATGATTATTATTAACGATCCCCAGGAGATTGAAGATCCCATCTTCCGTAGCCTGGTGGAATCCTTAGGTATTAAGTCCGATATTCTCCTACCCATCAAAACAGGAACCCAACGGATTGGGCTGTTGTTTGGGAGCTACATTCATAAACAGCACTACTGGACTGATAGTGAAATTGAGTTATTGCAAGCGGTAGGAGATCAACTCTCGATCGCTATTGACCAAGCAGATCTCTACGCCCAAACTCGGGCAAAAAGCCAGGAACTGGAACTTACGCTTCAGGAATTACAGCGAACCCAGGCTCAAATGGTTCACCACGAAAAAATGTCGAGTTTGGGCCAACTAGTGGCAGGAATTGCCCATGAAATTAATAATCCTGTCAACTTTATTCATGGGAATATTTCCTATGCAGCAGAATATACCCAAGATCTCCTGGGTTTAATTGAACTCTATCAGAAGGACTATCCTAATCCGACGCCAGCGATCGCAGAACACATTGAGGAAATTGATCTAGAGTTTCTCTGCCAAGATTTACTAAAACTATTGGGTTCCATGCGGGTTGGAACAGAGCGCATTCGTGAAATTGTTAAATCCCTACGGTTATTCTCCCGCTTGGATGAATCGGATATTAAATCGGTGGATGTTCACGAGGGAATTGATAGCACGTTGATGATTTTGCAAAATCGCCTCAAAGGCAAACCCAATTGTCCTGGAATTCAAGTCATCAAACAGTATGGAACCCTACCTCAGGTCGAATGCTATGCAGGACAGCTCAATCAAGTCTTCATGAACGTCCTAACGAACGCGATCGATGCACTCGAAGAAAGGGATAGCCATCGCACCATCCCGGAAATGGAGGCGCAGCCCAGTCAAATTACGATTACGACTTCTTTGGTGGATAGTCAGTGGGTGGAAATTGCGATCGCGGACAATGGGCCAGGAATTCCTGAAGAGATTCAAAGTCGCATTTTCGATCCATTTTTTACAACCAAACCCGTGGGCCAAGGAACCGGAATGGGACTCTCGACCAGCTATCAAATCATTGCCGACCGGCACCAAGGAAGTCTAACCTGTACCTCAATGCTGAAGCAAGGCACAACGTTTGTGATTCGTATTCCCAAACAGTAGACCAAATTGATAGATCGCTGCCATAGAGCCTATCTCCTCTAGCTCCCCTTATTTGGGGGGCATTCAGTCAAATGATTCCAAAATCTCCCTAATTAAGGGGCTTTAGGGATTTGCCAAAAAATAATATCCCCTCTTCATCCCCCCACCCTCCTACCCTTTTACTCTCCTACCCTTTTACTCTCCTACCCCCTATCCAATTGGGATTTTATTTATACGCTGTTCCCTTAGGGGCGCGGCTGGTTGACAAGCAAAACTATGATTGTCTTCACGATCGTACCTACCGCTATACCTTTCTAACCACTACTTTTCTAGCAGCACCACCGCATAGGCAACGATCGCGTCCTCCCGTCCTACAGCATCCTGTTTCTCATTAGTCGTCGCTTTGATGCCGACTAAATCGGGATCGATGTTGAGCACTTCCGCCAAGCGATCGCGCATGGCAGGAATGTGGGGCTTGAGCTTAGGCCGTTCTGCGATCACCACTGAATCCAGGTTCCCAATGCGCCAACCCCGATCGAGAATGAGTTGATTCACCTGTTCCAAAAGCTTGAGGCTGTCTGCACCTTTCCATTGTGGGTCAGTCGGCGGAAAGTAGTGGCCAATATCCCCCAAGCTCAAGGCCCCTAGCATCGCATCCATAATGGCGTGGGTCAGGACATCCGCATCACTGTGTCCCAGTAATCCCTTAGAATGATCGATTTTAATTCCGCCTAGAATCAAATCCCGTCCTTCTACAAGGCAGTGTAGATCGTAGCCGTTGCCGATTCGAATTGCCATGGGTGTACTGATCTCGAAAACATTGACACTTTAACAGCTTACGGCATCTTTCAGCGCTTACGGTATGGCTGAAGGATACGGTTTTTAGGGACGATCGGGCTACGATTATGCGCATGAGATTGTCCATCCTGTCGATCACAGAACCCAGCGATCGCTCCCGCCCAACGATTTACTCGCCACCGTCCAGAAATTGTTAACCGAATCTGGGTTCTCCTGATTAGCATAGAGAAGACAAGTACATTGCAAAATCAGCGATCAGGCTGGCGATCGGGGGTGGACAAATCTTGGCCTAACGGAAAAGTCCGCCCTGGCACCGATGCCCTCGCGTTTGCCCTCTCGTTGTGGCTCCTCTCGTCGTCCTACTTCTGCGGTTTTCATTCTATGCGCGACTTCCTTAAGACCACCCTGGCGACCCTGTTGGGGCTGTTGATTTTCTCCGGCGTTAGTATCGGGGGGCTCCTTTTTCTGATCATCGGTCTGGCCAGTTCTCGCGGCCCTGGCCCTGAGGTCAAGGATAAAACGGTTCTGGTGATGGACTTAGCGCAACCGATCACGGACTCCCAGCCGGAACGCAGTCCCCGTGAGGTGGTGAATGAAACCGTAGCGGGAAGTTTGCAGAACAGCGTTACGCTCCGTACAGTTTTAACCACGATCGATCAAGCGGCTAAGGACGATCGCATTCTGGCGCTATACCTCACCGCTCGCAACTCCTCCAGCCGCAATGTCTCCGGCTACGCCACCTTAAAGGAAGTCCGGGAAGCCCTCCAACGGTTCAAAGCATCTGGCAAAAAAATCTACGCCTACGATGTGGAATGGGGCGAAAAGGAATATTACTTGGCGTCGGTGGCGGATACTATTGCCATCAATCCCATGGGTTTAGTGGAAATGAACGGACTGAGTGCCCAAACGATGTTCTTTTCCCAAGCGCTCCAGAAGTTTGGTGTGGGGGTTCAGGCCATTTGGCGGGGGAAATATAAATCCGCCGTGGAACCCTTTGTCCGCCAACGCAGCAGCAATCCCAGCAAAGAACAAACCACCAAACTGTTAAATGACATTTGGGATGAGTTCCTGACAACGACGGGCAAGGCACGGAATTTAGACCCCAAGGCGTTACAAAAACTCTCGGATACCAAGGGTGTGCTAACGGCGGCAGATGCGAAGGAGGCGAAACTAGTCGATCGTGTGGCCTATGCCGATGAAGTGTTGGATGAGTTAAAAAAACTGACGGGTGAGGAGCAAGAAACCAAATCTTTCCGAGGCATTTCCCTGCGGAACTATGCTGAAGCTGTCAGCGATCGAGTTGAAAAAGTGTCGGAAAATCAAATTGCTGTGGTCTATGCGGAAGGTGAAATTGTCAACGGTTCCGGGGACGTTGGGCAGATTGGTGGAGATAGTCTTGCGAGAACACTAAGGAAATTGCGTCAGGATAAAGAGGTGAAAGCCGTTGTTCTACGCATTAATAGTCCCGGTGGCAGCGCTACGGCCTCCGATATTATTCAACGGGAAGTGATTGTCACTCGCAAGGCTAAACCTGTGATTGTCTCCATGGGCAGTGTGGCGGCATCCGGGGGCTATTGGATTGCCACCTACGGCGATCGTATTTTTGCAGAACCTACCACAATTACCGGATCGATCGGGGTGTTTGGCCTGTTGCCCAATATTCAAAAATTGGCCAATGACAATGGCATTACCTGGGATGTGGTCAAGACGGGGAAATTTGCCGATGGGGAAACGATTTCCCGCCCGAAAACCCAAGAGGAAATTACGATCGTGCAACGCATTATTGGCCAAATTTACGATCAGTTTCTAACCAAGGTGGCGGAATCGCGCAAGCTGGACAAAGCCAAGGTGGCGGAAATTGCCCAAGGCCGGGTGTGGTCTGGGGCTGAGGCGAAAAAAATTGGCCTAGTGGATGAGCTAGGTGGCTTGGAAGCGGCGATTAAAGAAGCGGCCAATCGGGCGAAATTGGGAGATAACTGGCAGGTGGAGGAATACCCGGAACCCACTAGCTTTGAAGAACGGGTGCTGCGGAGTTTGTTTGGGGCACAAGTTGAGGCTAAGCCCCAGGGGCACGATCCGTTTACAACAGAGTTCAAAAAATTACAGACGGATTTTAATACCCTGCGATCGCTCAATGATCCCCGTGGGATTTATCTACGCATGCCAGAGAATTTCCGAATTGAATAAGGGAGGCTCATTGCCTTCGGGGATTGCAACGAAGATTGGGCCATGGAAAGGAAATCATCCCAACTGGCAATCCATTTCTCTGGGCTGGCAAAGTCCAGTTTCTGGAAAACCCCCCGTCGGATGCGTAGACTTAGGTAAACCGCGATCGCCCCATTCTGATACTCCCTCGATCGCTCAGCCTCACCCGGTTCCCAAGGATTTTTCTATGAAAGTTGGTTTAGAAATTGCCCTCAGCGACGGACAACTAGACGCGACCCAAGCCAACAGCCAGCGCCAAGCGGCTATTTCCGTCTTCGCGCTGCCGGAACCTAGCAGCCGAGAGGTTCCCCTCAACCTTTGCCTCATCCTGGATCACAGTGGTTCCATGCGGGGTAAGTCCCTGGATACCGTCAAACAAGCCGCCAAAGGACTGATTGAAAAACTCACCCCCGGCGATCGGATTGCCATCATTGCCTTCAACCACGAAGCCCACGTCCTCGTGGCCAACCAAACCGTTAACCAACCGGCTGACATTCAATCCCAACTGGATGCCCTCACTGCGACCGGCGGTACCAACATCGACGAAGGCTTAAAAATCGGCATTGAAGAATGCGCCAAGGGGAAGCAAGGCACCGTTTCACAAATTTTTCTGCTGACCGATGGCGAAAATGAACATGGCAACAACGATCGCTGCCTCAAACTGGCCCACGTGGCTACGGGCTATGGCCTGACGATTAATGCCCTGGGGTTTGGCGATAACTGGAACCAGGATATTCTCGAACAAATTGCCGATGCGGGCATTGGTGCCCTGGCCTACATCGCTGCACCGGAGTTGGCGGTGACGGAATTCGATCGTCTGCTGAATCGGGCACAATCCGTCGGCCTCACCAATGCTCACCTGATGCTGAAACTGGCTCCCAACACCCGTCTGGCTGAGATGAAACCCCTCGCCCAGGTGTCCCCTGAGACGATTGAACTGCCCGTGACGATGGAAGGGGATATCGCGATCGCGCGGTTGGGTGATCTGCTGGTGGATGCGCCCCGCGTCGTGTTGGTCAACCTCTACTTCGATCAACTTTCAGAAGGCAGCCACACCGTTGCCCAAGTCCAAGTTCGCTACGATAACCCCCTGACAGGGACCACCACCGCTTCCGATATCTCCCCCATTACCCTGCAAGCCGTTCCTACCTACGCGCCCCATCCCAACCCCGCAGTCCAAACCCACATCTTGGCGCTGGCCAAATATCGCCAAACCCAAATTGCTGAAAATAAACTGCAACAGGGGGACAAAACCGGAGCCGCGACCATGCTGCAAACCGCCGCCAATACCGCCTTACAAATGGGCGATCGGGCGGGAGCTACCGTCCTCCAGGAAACCGCCACCCGCTTACAATCCGGCGAAGCCCTCTCCGAACGCGATCGCAAACAAACCCGCATCGCCTCCAAAACAGTGCTCCAAGGATGATTGGCTAGACTCCTGAGATCGGAGAAGGATCGGGGAATAATAGCAAAGCTTGTCTGGGAGGAATGGATGTGGATACGCCCACACAGTTAATCTTTGCGCTGGGGCTAATTGTCCTAACCCTCATTCTCGTTGCTTGGCAACGGTTGGATCTGCTTGGCAGTGTTGTGGTTGCCGCTGGTCGATCGATCCTGCAAATGATTGTGTTCAGTTACATTCTGGCGACGATTTTTATCGTGCGTGATCCAGTGTTAACCCTCATTGCGGTCTTGGCGCTTCTGCTTGTGGCAGCGATCGTCACCCAAAAACAACTCAGCCAACGGATCCCCTACCTCTTGCCCATTACCCTGGGTTCGCTCTTTCTGGGCAGTAGCGTCACCCTGGGCTATGTCTTCACCTTGGTCGTGCAGTCCACCCCCTGGTACGAGCCGCGCGTTTTGCTGCCGCTGGCGGGGCTGGTCTTTGCCCACGCCATGAACGGAGCCGTGATCGCCGGAGAGCAGTTTATCCACAGCCTCAGCAACAATACCCAGGAAATTGAAACCCACCTTAGCCTCGGAGCCACCCCCGCGATCGCCATTGCCCCCTATCGCCAAGCCGCTATCCGGGCTGGACTGTTGCCCACGCTGAATGCCATGACGATCGCCGGACTGGGGATTCTTCCCAGTTTTATGGGCGGAAGTTTGCTCGCTGGATTTGATCCCCTCCAGGCCGGAGCTTACCAATTGCTCCTGCTCTTCATGACCCTCCTGGCTACCCTTATCACCTTAATCTTGCTGCTGACAGGGATCACCCAACAATTTTTCACCCCAGCCGCGCAGTTACGTCGTTGGTGATCCACAATGTTGATAACTCCCGGTTGTTTCTTTGCGATCGAGAATTCTGGAACCCTATCCGTTCCCCTAACTCTTAATGGAACATCGCTCTGTTCCCACAACTTTCAAGGGCATTGCTCTTTTTACTCCAGGCGGAGACTTAGTTTATTGTATTGACGCCAATAAGCAATCCCGTTGGCACTTGCACCTCTGTGCCGCTTTACAGGATTGGTTGAGCCTCCCAGAACCGCCTCATTTTCTGTTGCCTTGCTATACTGCAACGGTCGATCGTTGGCAAGATACGACGACTGGCGAAGTTAGGACGTTGGCCACCGCAGCACTCCAAGTTCTCCGCTATCGAGCTTTGCTGGAAGGACTCTTTGGTTTAGAGCCCCAACGCTGGCAACTAGTGCAGATGACTCCGGAACTCTGCACCCCGCGCCTGCTCTCCACCTACCGCCAACAATTTCCCATTCTGTGGGAATCCCATGACTGGATAATCCGCCTCAATGAGTTTGATTACGCTTCCTCGATCTCCCAATCTCCAATTTCCCAATCCCCGATCTCCCACTCCCCCACTCCCCCACTC